>NZ_KB235903.1:857564-1104183 GCF_000332155.1 Kamptonema formosum PCC 6407
TGCTCCCCTGCTCCCCTGCTCCCCTGCTCCCCTGCTCCCCTGCTCCCCCGCTCCCCCGCTCCCCTGCTCCCCTGCTCCCCCGCTCCCTAGATCCAAACCTGCTTCTGCCAGGAGAGTATGCTTGTTAATAATTATCGTTGCCAGACCCCAGTAGGGGCCACCTTTAGGTAAGCCCTCCTTTGGCGTGATAAAAATTGGAGTGTGGCTGATAAAGGCTCCAGTACCATCGCTCCAGTGAACAGGCCCAGCAACTACAGTGCTTCTAGTATTAATAGCTCGCACGATCGCCTGCCTTTCCTGCGATTTCTCCAGAAGGTTAACGCCCAGTGCGATTTTCGCCTCTGGCGGATAGATATGACTAATAACAGTATCTTTAGCCAATTCAATAATACGGATGCCTGTTTGTTTTGCCGCCAGTACCCTAGCCAGGGTCTGAAATTCCTGCGAGCCAATATCAGGATGGGTTGAGACGTGAGCCACCAGTCCTTCTGTGAGAAATAACCGCGAGTTCAGAGCACCTTCAAGCCGAGCTCGTGCTGTACTGACTTGATTGAGAGTGTCAATACGTCTTTGTTCGCGGAAACGCTGCTGTTCTGAGCGATCCAAAGCCCAAACCCCAGCAAGAATCGTTACCATTGCCGATACCGCCGCTAAGTAAGGCAAAGCTCTAAAATTCATAACCCTGTTGCCAATCCTATAAATACGCCCGCCACCATTAGCTATTAATACTTAGTCCTTCATTATTCGCAATCAGTCTCCCATAGCACCGCTCTTGTTTGACTTTTCTTTACTCCGCCCGCGACTCGCAATCAATAACTGTTCTGCTTGCAGCAGGACTGAGGCACTTGACGGTCAAACTTTTCTTAGCCTAGCTAAATTATCAAGTTAGTAAATGAAACTGCGGTTTCTAGCTTGATACAGATACACTAATCACATTGTGGCCGAGAAATCGTGAGATTGCTGCGATCTGTAGCAGGAAATCTTAAAAAAAAGTAAGATTTGCCCAGTTTCCCTAACCTCAAATGTCACTTCCTATAACTAAAATGTCTTTTACTTTCTTGCGAAGATACTTAACCCCTTATCTATTCTTGATCCCAGCTCTGCTTGCCTTGGGTTTAACTGTCTTGTGGCCGGCCGCGCAAGCTTTTTACCTCAGTTTCACTGGCTACGAATACGACTTAACCCAGTTACCACAGTGGGTTGGTTTGAAAAACTTTCAAAAGCTCTACGCCGATCCGGTTTTTTGGCAGACTTTGCGAAACACGCTACTATACCTCATCTGTGTAGTCCCTGTCATGGCGATCGCTCCTTTGGGACTAGCGATTTTAGTCAACCAAAAACTGCGCGGAATGCACTGGTTTCGAGCCGCATTTTATACTCCTGTGGTAATTTCGATGGTTGTGGCTGGACTTGCCTGGAAGTGGCTGTATGCGGAAAATGGATTGCTCAATCAATTGGGTCAATTATTTTCATTTCCCCCTATTCCTTGGCTCTCCAGTCCTAATTTAGCGCTTTTTAGTGTTATGGCTGTTACTATCTGGAAGGGGCTAGGCTATTACATGGTAATTTACTTAGCAGGCCTGCAAGCAATTTCAGAGGAACTCTACGAGGCCGCTGCTATTGACGGTTCAGACGGCTTCCGCAAGCACTGGGACATTACTTTACCACTGATGAAACCCTATTTGGTGCTAGTAGCAGTAATTTCTGCTATCTCTGCTACAAAAGTGTTTGAAGAAATATATATTATGACCCAGGGAGGGCCGCTTAATAGTTCTAAGACTATTGTTTATTACCTTTATGAAAGGGCTTTTCAGGATTTAGAAATTAGCTATGCTTGTACCATTGGTCTAGTCTTATTTTTGATAATTTTGGGGCTATCAATTCTGCAATTTAGTATTCAGCAATCAGGAGTAAGAAGACTAGATAATTAATATCCCGACGTCTGATTAAACAAGTTGAATTAGATTACTAATACCTCATAGGATGATAGCGAGGATAAATTAAGCAATATGACAGCAGATACTCTCAATCGCGATCGAGGCTTTCAATTTCGCCGTTTGTTTGTTAATTGGCGAGGAGATTTGACGGGAGGCTTGACAGCGGCGGTGGTAGCTTTGCCTCTAGCTTTAGCATTTGCAGTCGCAAGTGGAGTCGAGCCGAGGGCGGGACTCTATACGGCAATTGTGGCGGGAATTGTGGCGGGAATTTTTGGCGGTTCTCCCGTACAAATTACTGGCCCGACGGGAGCGATGGCGGTGATTTTAGTGGGGATTGTTACTAAATACGGCATCGAAAAAGTTTGGATTGCGGGGGTGATGGCTGGAATTATTCAGGTTGCTCTAGGAATTGCTAAATTAGGGCGGACTGTAAAGTTTATTCCCTATCCAGTGACGGCTGGATTTACTAATGGAATTGCGGTAATTATTTTTTGCGGTCAGCTCAATAATTTCTTTGGCTTACAATTGCCGCGTAGCGAACATTTTTTGCCGGGATTGTGGCAGAGTTTGACTCATTTGCAGGGTCTAAATTGGGCGGCGGTTGGCTTAGCAATGGGAGTGATTGCTATCAAGCTGCTTTGGCCTCGGATTAATCGCACCATTCCTGGTTCATTGGTGGGGATGATAGTCGCAACTGCGATCGCCTCTTATTTTCACCTTGATGTACCCACAATTGGCGCGATTCCCCAATCTTTGCCTTTACCGCATGGGATTCCCCACTGGAATGATTTTGGCTTAATCCAAGAATTGATTAAGCCGGCTTTGGCGTTGGCGGCGTTGGGAAGCATTGAATCTTTACTGTCAGCGGTAGTAGCCGATGGGATGACTGTCAGCGAGAAACATGATAGCGATCGCGAACTTATCGGTCAAGGTTTGGCGAATATCGCCATCCCCTTCTTTGGGGGTATACCCGCCACAGGCGCGATCGCGCGTACTGCTGTCAATGTCCGATCTGGGGGCAAAACTCGACTTTCGGGAGTTATTCACAGTCTTGCGATCGCCCTAATTATCTTAGTTTTTGCTCCTCTGGCCGCACAAATTCCCCTAGCAGCTTTAGCTGGGATTTTGATGGTAACAAGTGCGAGGATGATAGAGTGGGAAGCTATTGGTTTGCTGATGCGAGCTACTTACTCGGATTTTGGCGTAATGATTCTGACTTGGTTTGTGACAATATGTTTTGATTTAGTCCTAGCTGTGGAAGTAGGGTTGATTGCTGCCGGCGCTCTATTTATTAAGCGCATGAGCGAATTAAGCTTAGGCAAAATTCCTGAAACAGAAGCATTTCCCCCTGGAATTCCGCTGGAATTGAGCAAGGAAATTGCCGTTTACCGGGTGGATGGCCCAGTATTTTTCGGTGCAGCGGAACGGTTTGTCACTTTCCTCCGAGAACAGCCAGAAGTGAAATTTTTGGTTTTACGATTGCGTTACGTTCCCAATATGGACACGACTGGTTTAGTAGCTTTGGAAGACATTTTTAATGACTTAAAACGCCATAATTGTCGATTACTTCTGAGCGGTTTGCAGCCAGAAGTGGAAGGACTTCTAGAGCGCACTGGCTTACTGGGAAAAATTGGTCGCGAAAATTGTTTCGAGACCACAGAGGTAGCAATATTATCTCTAACTCATGGCTTTGAAGGAAGTTCTCAGCTAACTATTACTACTAAGCCAGAATTAGCTGTTTAATACTTGAATGAAGAGCGAGGGGAAAAGAAAGGGTAATGGTAAGGGAGAATTGTACCTGCCTTTGCGTTAGGTTTTTGCCCCTTGGTGTCAACTTAAGGTCAAACCCTGACTCCGACAGGGGTTAAAACCCCTGTCTCAAAGATCAAGTCCTCTAAAGAGGACTAAGAAAAGCTTTGAATTTAGTTAGTCCTCTTCAGAGGACTTAAATTTATTAGCCAGGGGTTTTAACCCCTGGCGGGCTTTCTGCTTAAGTTGACACCTATGGTTTTTGCCCCCTTCCTTTTTCCTTTTTCCTTCTCCCTCCTTCCCTTTTCCTTTTTCCTTCTCCCTCCTTCCTTCTTCCTTCTTCCTTCTTCCCTCTTCCTTCAGCAAAAAATGATATAAAATGTATTGTGTAAGATTTGGCAGATGAAACAATTGTTTAAATTATCAAGGAGTAGCTTTATGGGATGTCAGTGTTGCGATCGGCGCTATTTTCTGAAATCTTTATTGTCAGGCGCGATCGCATTTACAGTCCTTCAACCGACTCAACCTGCTAGAGCCGAAGAGCGGGAAGCTAAAGCACTGGTTCTTAGTTGCATAGACTTTCGCTTTCTCGGATCGGAAAGATACTTTTTATCTTTACAAAACCTGGGTAATCAGTATGACTGGACGGCTTTAGCTGGAGCATCTCTTGCTTTGGCCGGATTTCCCAGCGGGGCTGATACTCAAGCTTTTTGGGATCAATTAGAGTTATCTTACAAACTGCACCATATTAAAAAAGTAATCATTCTCGACCATCAAGATTGTGGAGCTTATGCTATTAAATTTGACCCCGAATTGAACCAAGATGCTGAACGAGAGTTGCAAGTCCACACGGATTACTTGAATCAAGCTTTTTGGGCAATTCGCAAGCGCTATCCTGACCTAAATATAGAGCTTTATTTTGTTAATTCTAATGCTGAAGTTAAACCTATTTTGCCTATAACTCAGACTGCAAAAACTACTCGCACCACCTAAAAATTTAGATGGAGTTATCCCTATAAAAACAATAGTTTCAGCAATTAAGAATTTCCTAACTGTGTTGATGCTTGCTATCTTTCTACCTACGGTAGTTTCATTTGAATGGCAAATGTAGTAAAGATATTTCCTCCCAGCGGAGAACTTTTCAGCTTGTAAAGTCTCGTTAAGACTCTTAACAAAATGTGTAAAATCAAACCCAAAACTCAAATAGACCCTTAACCTAGAGATTTATAGTAAGTAACCCCCGAATTTATGAATAACCTCCATAACTATCGCCTCAAATGCACGCTCACCTTCGGTGACATCTACGGTCAAATCATTGCTTGGCTAATTGTCATCTTCCTGAGCCTAGCATCCTCACTAGCTTTGTGGAGCAGCGCCCGTCAGATCTACGCCCTAGCCACTGTGGGTATAGTTTTAGTGCTGTCTTTGCCATTCTTGCTGTTTGCCTTCGTCACTACCCTCCTAAACCATATCGAAGTAACAGCCATTGACCCAGCCACCGAACCCCAAGCCACTATTACAGGAACGATGCCCAATCATAAACCAGCCGAAGCCATTGGCTGATCGGATTTTAGATGTGAACAGGCATCTAAAATCAAAAAAATTTCCCTGCCTTGAGGTAGGGAGTTTTTTTTATGCTTGACACTCCCACCCTCAAGGAGCAATACTCGCGGCGCGGTTAAATTCTGTCAGGTTGACACTCCCCGGTCTGTCATACACGGGGATTCTTAAGGACAAACTTTGGGGGATAAATCCACCCAAAGTTTGATTCTTAAAGGGTTTGTCAGTAACCCGCTACCCACTCGCCCAATAATTGAGTCTGTGGCTACTTTTGATTTGCAGATAATATTTGCCGCACCGTTAACATCTGCATTTAGAATTAATCTCTGAGCTGAACGGTACAAACCTCGTTTAATTCTTTTGCCTGATGGTTGCCAATTGTCGGGTTTTTCACCAACTTTTACTGGCAGAAAATCTCGATCTAAGAAGCTAGCTTTTGAGGTGTAAGATTCATCTTGCTCCACAAATCGCCAACCTCTTAAGTCGCACTCTTGTTGCAATCTATCTTTAACTTTAGCTGTGGGTATTTGAACGAAGTTCTGATTGGTTACTCCACCCATATTGACTTCTTGCTTCTGTCCCTTATTCCAACCAAATACTATGACGTTAATTTGGTGACTTTCGCAATAATCTATGATGGTTCTAACTGCTTTGTTGACAGCATCTCTCATCCTTCTAGTGCGAGTTTCTGATAACTGTTGCAGTCTTTTTGACGAGAAGCCTTTAGGCAACTTGTGTTTAGCGTATTCTGATTGAATTCTCGCTTTTTGCTTGTTAAACCATTGGTTCCAAGACTTCAATTTGTGACCATCGACAATGAAGGGCTTACCATTGCTAGAAACACAGGTCAACCAGTTATTGATACCATGATCTATACCCAGAACTCCAGTTACTTCGAGACTGCAACTAGGGGCTTGTTTGGTCAAAGATTCGTGGATATACTCAACCCAGACCTCACCATTTCTAGGGATTAACCTGAGTTCTTTAATCGAGCAACCCTTCAGTCTTTGTGGTAACGTCACCCAAAGACCGTCTACCCCAAAGTGTTCTTTCCCTTTATTCCCTAGAGGTAGTCTCACTTGATTGCCGACTATTTTCAAGGCTTGTCCCGGATATGAAACCGGGTACATACCCCCTTTGGTTCTGTACTTGGGTAATCTCGGTTTTTGATTAAGTTCCCCCTTTTTGGCTAACTTTTCTAAGGCTCGGAAAGAACTAAAAGATTCAGCGACAGACTTAAGGGATTGTTGAGCAACTTGCGAGTAGAGCAAGGCGTAATTTTCGTTGGTTTTGGTTATTTTGTATAGTTCGGGATATTTAACTGCGCCTTTGTCTTTGAAGTATCGTTGCCGACTTTCGTAAGTGCCGACATTAAATAGGTTATTTGACCATCTCAACAGTTGTTCGACAATAGATTTATCGCGTCCTATTAAATGCCAGATATCTTTTTGCACTGCGTACATTTGGTTTCACCTCCTTTGATTAATTGTACTATACTTGGAAATATCTAACTGGGAGATTAAAGTCTCCCGATCCCTTTCATCCCTGGACTAAAGTCGCAGGGTTTTCAGGGGATTTTTTTATAAGAACAGCAGAACAACTCAAAATCAGCTAATGTTAGAACACGACGTAATCATAGTAGGCGGTGGGTTAGCCGGTTGCCGCGCCGCAGTAGAAATTGCTCGCACCGACCCCAGCTTAAAAGTAGCTGTCGTCGCCAAAACTCACCCGATTCGATCGCACTCTGTCGCCGCCCAGGGGGGAATGGCCGCCACACTGAATAATGTAGATACTGAAGACACTTGGAAAGCCCACGCCTTCGATACAGTAAAGGGTTCTGACTATTTGGCGGATCAAGACGCGGTAGAAATTCTTACTCGCGAGGCCCCAAATGTAGTCATCGATTTGGAACACATGGGGGTATTATTTTCCCGCCTCGCAGATGGGAGAATTGCCCAACGTGCTTTTGGCGGACATTCTCATATCCGTACTTGCTACGCCGCTGATAAAACCGGTCACGCCATCCTCCATGAATTAGTCAACAATTTGCGTCGCTATGGAGTTCACATCTACGAAGAGTGGTATGTGATGCGTTTGATTTTAGAAGAAGGCCAGGCGAAGGGATTAGTAATGTATCGCCTTGTCGATGGTCAAATTGAAGTTGTCCGCGCTAAGGCGGTGATGTTTGCTACTGGTGGTTATGGTCGGGCTTACAATACGACATCTAATGATTATGCTTCGACGGGAGACGGTTTGGCGATGTCTGCCTTGGCGGGAGTCCCTTTGCAGGATATGGAATTTGTGCAGTTTCACCCCACTGGTTTGTATCCAGCGGGAGTGTTAATTTCCGAAGCTGTGCGGGGTGAGGGCGCTTATTTGATTAACTCGGAAGGCGATCGCTTTATGGCTAATTATGCCCCTAGCAGGATGGAGTTAGCACCAAGGGATATTACATCTAGGGCAATTTCATTAGAAATTCGCGCTGGACGTGGTATCAATACCGATGGTAGTGCAGGCGGCCCTTTTATTTACATGGATTTGCGACACATGGGCCGGGAAAAAATCATGAGTAAAATTCCTTTTGCTTGGGAAGAAGCGCACCGATTATTAGGGATTGATGCTGTAAATCAACCGATGCCTGTGCGTCCAACGGTACACTATTCAATGGGCGGAATTCCCACTAATACTGGCGGTCAAGTTCGTAGCAGTAGTGATGGTTTGGTTGATAGTTTTTTTGCTGCGGGTGAAGCTGCTTGTGTCTCAGTTCACGGCGCGAACCGTTTGGGCAGTAATTCGCTATTAGAATGTGTAGTTTATGGAAAAATTACTGGTGCAACTATAGCAGAATTTGTGCAAAATCGCAAGTTGCCATCAGTGAATGAACAGCGTTATGTGCAGGAGGCTCAAGAGCAAATTCAAGCGCTAATCGAACAGCCTGGAAAAATTAGAATTGACCAATTAAGGCAGCAGTTTCAAGATACTATGACTGCACACTGCGGTGTGTTTCGTACTCAGGAAGTGATGCAGGATGGCTTGAGTAAATTGGCAGAACTACAAGGGCAATATCAGGATATTTACTTAGATGATAAGGGTAAGCTTTGGAATACGGAAATTGTAGAAGCCTTGGAATTACAAAGTTTGATGATTGTGGGGCAGTTAATTTTAACTTCGGCTTTGAATCGTCAAGAAAGTCGCGGTGCTCATTCGCGGGAGGATTTTCCGCAGCGGGATGATGGGAGTTTCTTAAAGCATACAATGGCTTATTATTCGCCTGCGGGGATTGATTTGTCTTATCGACCTGTGGCGATTACAATGTTTGAACCCCAGGAGAGAAAGTATTAATTAAAGAGTTAACGGTTAACTGTTAAGGG
This sequence comes from Kamptonema formosum PCC 6407, assembly GCF_000332155.1. Lineage (GTDB taxonomy): Bacteria > Cyanobacteriota > Cyanobacteriia > Cyanobacteriales > Microcoleaceae > Kamptonema > Kamptonema formosum. Next base: position 866,182 of record NZ_KB235903.1, read on the forward strand.
TTAACAGTTAACCCTTTAATTAAATGAGGCTAAAAGCTCTCCAGCAGCCTCGACATCCAGGGGCTTAGAAAAAAAGAATCCCTGTCCGTATTCGCACCCCAATTCCCTTAATCGATTCAATTGTTCTTGCGTTTCTATCCCTTCAGCAACCACATCCAGTTCCAAAGAGTGAGCCAAAGCAATAATCGTCTTCACAATATCAAAATCTTTACTATCTCCAACCATTCCACTAATAAACTCCCTGTCAATTTTCAGAGTATCAATTGGTAGATGATGCAGATATGATAGAGAAGAATAACCCGTGCCAAAATCATCAATAGAAAATTGTATTTGCTTCGCTTTTAACTCTGCTAATAACTGACCCGCCGCTCCAGCATTCTCCATAAACATACTCTCAGTAATCTCTAACTTTAAAGACTCACCACTTAAAGAAAACTGTGCCAACAACTCCTCAATCAGCATCACTAAATCAGGACTAGAAAGTTGAATTCCCGACAAATTAACGCTCATACTCAAAGGTCGTACATTCGGAAACTGTTCGAGCCAAATCCTCAAACACCCCATCGCTTCCGATAGTACCCATGCCCCTAAAGACAGAATTAATCCTGTTTCTTCAGCAACAGGAATAAACTCGGCTGGAGAAACCATTCCCCTAACTTTATGCCGCCATCTTACTAAGGCTTCAAACCCAACAATTTGTTCATCAACTAATGAGAAAATGGGCTGATAATTTAAATGTAATTGCTCGTTAAAAACTGCTCGCTGCAAATCAGCTTCTAATTCGAGGCGAGAAATTGCACCCGCAAGCATCCCTGGATTAAATACCGCCGTGCTACCTTTACTCTGCACCACTGCGTAGTGCATCGCTGTATCCGCTGCTCTCAATAAATCTTCCGGTTCAAGGCCCTCTAAACTGCTGTGAGCAATGCCAATACTCACTGTTGAAGACACTGCCACTTCTTCTAAAACAAAGGGAGTTTCTAAAGCGCGATGGATAGCACTAGCGATATTGCTTGCCTGTTGATTGTCAGAAATATCTTTCAACAATATGGCAAATTCATCACTGCCCACGCGGGCGATTATTGCCGTCTGCGGCATACAACTTTCTAACCGCCGAGCTGTCTGTTTCAACAATTCCTCTCCTACTCCGTGTCCCAAAGTAAATTTGACAACTTGATAGCGGTCTAAGTTCAAAAATAATATCGCAAAGCGATTACTAAGCTGCTCTTGGCTAATATGAATACAGACCTCTATCTGTTCGATAAATCCGTTTCTGTTCAGTAAACCCGTAAGAGCATCATAAAATGCCTGGTATCGTAGTTGTTCTTGCGCGGCTTGAAGCTGCCGTTGATTATCTCGAACTTCGCGGACAAACCCCAAGGTTTTATTAATCGTAATCTCTAAATCATTAAAGTCAATCGGTTTTGTCAAAAAATCAAAAGCTCCGCGATTCATCGCAGTTCTAATGTTTTTCAATTCGTCGTAAGCTGATACGACAACAGCCTTGAGAGTTGGGTCAACTTTTTTGATTTTATCTAACAGCGTCAAACCATCCATCTCCGGCATCCGAATGTCCGTTAAGATTAAATCGACATCTGGGGAAGCTTCTAGCAAAGATAGGGCTTCAAAGCCGTTACTAACAAAGATAAATTCTAATTCTTTCGCCTTAATTTGTTTGCGAAACCTCTGTTTAATTAAACGTTCCAGACTAAGCTCATCATCTACTACTAAAATAATTTTGGATGTTCTGAAAGATGGCATAGTTAACCACCCCCAGAATTGCTGTATATGGGAATTTCTATGATAAATTCGCTACCGTTTTCTGGATTAGAAATACAGTCAATCCTGCCACCATGTTTTTCTACCACAATTGACCAAGAAATAGACAGCCCCAATCCTGTACCGACCCCCACTTGTTTTGTTGTGAAGAATGGGTTAAAGATGTTCTCTCTTACTGATTCTGGCATTCCTAGTCCATTGTCAGAAATGCGGATTATAGCGTGAGGATATAATAATCTCGCTCTCTCATCTCTATTGTCATCATTTCCTATCTGCGATTCCCGATTTCCCAATTCAGTTTTAATAGTAATTACCTTGGAATTAGCTTTAATCTCTTCATAACTATATCCTTGATTCGATTCTTCTATTGCATCAATCGCATTGGCAATAATATTCATAAATACCTGATTTAGTTGCCCAGGGTAACATTCTACTAGAGGCAATTCTCCGTAGTCTTTAATTACTTTAATGTCAGGTCGATGCTTATTACCTTTTAGTCGGTGCATCAAAATCATGAGCGTACTCTCAATTCCCTCGTGAATATTGAAAGGAACTTTTTGGACGGTATCGCTTCGCGAGAACGTTCTCAAAGAGGTGCTAATATTGCGGATGCGTTCTGTTCCTTCTTTCATTGATGCGACAAGTTTAGGCAAGTCTTCAATCACAAAGTCCAACTCGACTTTCTCTATTTTCTCCTGAAGAACGTCGCTAGGGCTTGGTAGTTCGGTTTGATAGAGTTCTAAAATATTCAACAATTCTCGGATATAAATTTCTATGTGATCGATATTACCAGAAATAAAGCCAATCGGATTATTAATTTCATGAGCAACTCCTGCCACTAATTGCCCAATAGAAACCATTTTTTCACTTTGAATTAATTGAGCTTGTGCCTGATGTAGCGCCTTGAGGTTTTGTTTCATTTTTTGGACATACTCTAAGGTTCTATTAATGGTAATTTCTAAATCATCAAAGTCAATCGGTTTGGTTAGAAAATCAAAAGCACCCCGATTCATTGCTGTTCTAATATTTTGTAAGTCACCGTAAGCAGAGACTACTACTGTTTTTAAAGTTAGATTCCCCTCAAGCTCCGAGAGCTTTTCTAGCAAAGTCAATCCGTCCATTTCTGGCATATTAATGTCAGTTAAAATTACGGCTATGGGGGATTCTTCTACTAATTTTTCTAGGGCTTCTTTGCCATTATGAGCAAAAATAAACTCTAATTCACGATCGCGAATACTTTTACGAAATCGTTGCTTAATTAATCGCTCTAAGCTTACTTCATCATCTACTACTAAGATTTTATATGTCATTTTTTACCTACTACACACTTGATTTTTTGCTTTTGTTGGCATTGAAGGGGTGATAAAATCGGGAAATAATCTTTATTTTCAAGAGTTGAATTAAATTAAAATTGCCAACTCTATTCTTATAATTCAATCATTTTCTTACCCGACCGCTTATCTTTCATTGCTCAACTGTTTCGGTAAGCAAATGATAAATTTTGTCCCCCTTCCTAGTTCAGTTTCTAGTTGGATGCTGCCTCGGTGTTGTCCTACAATTATATCGTGTGTGAGCGATAGCCCTAAACCTGTACCTTCTCCAGCCGATTTGGTTGTAAAGAAAGGATTAAAGATTTTATCTTGAAGTTCTGATTCGATCCCGCTACCGTTATCAGCAATACTGATTTCTACAGTTTCGCCGCGATTTCGCGTCTTCACAGAGATGGTAGGGTTAAAAGAATCGCCAAGTTCTTGCTTCTTAGTATGCACCGCGTAGCAAGCGTTGTCAATCAAATTGATGAAGGCGCGGCTGAGATCGGAAGCTATTAATTGTAATTGACCGATAGTGGTATCATAATTGGTTTCTATCATTAAATTAAACCTATTATCTTTTGCCCGCCTGCTATGGTAAGCTAAATCAACTGCTTGAGCGAGAAGTTGGTTCAAGTCTATGAGTTGGTATTGACCGCTTTCTGTACGAGCGTGCATCATCATACTTCTAATGATATTTTCAGCTCTTTTCCCATGCAGGTTGATGTCACTCGCATTGCCTTTGAGTTCTTCCAGAATATATTTGATATTGTCAAGAGTTTCTGGTTCTAGCTTTTCTGAATTTTTTTCTATTTCTTCTATCAATTCCTCAGTTAATTGTACGCTAGATTCGGCAAAGTTATTGACAAAATTGAGTGGATTTCTGAGTTCGTGAGCAACACCAGCGGTCAGAGATCCTAAAGAGGCGAGTTTTTCTTTGGCGATAATCTGTTTTTGAGCTGCTTTGAGTTCCGCAGTTCTTTCTTCTACTTTAGTTTCTAGGTTATGAGAATATTCTGCTAGTTGCTGATTGGCGGCTTCTAACTGCTGGTTGCTTTGCTCTAAGTTACTATACAAAAAGGCATTTTCTAAGGAAATAGCTGCTTGAAGGCAGAGAATATTTAAGACTTCTGTACGCTCTTTTGTAAAAGCTCCGATTGTAATGTTGTTTTCTAGATAAATAAGCCCAATTAGTTTGCCTTGATTGAGAATAGGCGAACACAATACTGATTGAGGATGCTGCTGTTGAATGTAAGAATCGGCAGCAAATCTTGAGTCATTAGCAGTACTATTTAATACTAGGTTTTGTTTGCTCCTGAGCACATAGTTAACTACTGAAATAGGTAGTAATTCCTTAGCTAAAGGGATTTGCTCCACTGTTATTAATTCTGGGCTGAGAGCGCTGACTTCTATTGTCAGTTGATTGTTTTCTTGCAAGATTAAATAGCCTTTTTGAGCTCCGGCGTTTTCTATTAAAATTGTCATTAGTTTGCTGAGCAAACCTTCTAAGGCAAATTCGCCGGAGAGTGCTTGTGCAGCTTTCATAACACTAGCGAAGTCTAATACTGCTGAACCTCTCGAACTGGAATTGGTTGACCGCGTTGAGGTAGTTACTCTAGTTGCTTCTATGTCCGATAACTCTGGGTTTGACGTGCGGAAAATTAGCTGAGGGTAGCGTTCGTCTAAGTCTTTGACTTTAGCTGTTGCTCCCCAGCGGATGTAGGCGTAGTAGGCTTCTGTCATGTAGGTTTTGGCTATCTTTTCTCTGCCGAGAGCGAGATAAAATTCGGCGGCGAGTTCGTTCGCTAAGGCTTCTTCTTGGATGTAGCCATTGTTTTTAGCTCCAATAATTGCTCGGTCGTAATAGTCCTGAGCTTTGAGGATATCGCCAGAAATTCGCGCTCTTTCTGCTTCAACGAGTTCGTATTTATGCTGGTAGTTGGCGGGGGCGTGGTGGGCCCAGTGCTGCATTTTTTTCTGGTTTTCTTCTACTTGGAGTAGATATTGTTCTTTTTTAGTAGGTTCGACCTTGGAATAGTGAGCGAGGAGAGATAGGGAATAATAAAAGTTATAAACGGCAAGAGTCATCAAGCCTATCCCACTCGCAATTTGTTCTAGCACTAGCAAAGCATTGTCAATAGCTTGAGAAAAATCTTTGAATAAATAGCAGAGAATTGTTTTATTAATATATACAACAAAAAGAGTTCCACTATTTTTTGTTGCTTGCAAAAATGGCAGCATGGCTGTCTCGTCAAAACTTTCACCAATCAACACAATTTTATTTGGCGCTAGCCCTTGTAGATTTAAGGTGAGTTGATGAAAACTTTGGATATATTTGGTTACGAATTCTTGCTTTAATTTTTTCATTGAACCAATATATGCCAGTTGCTCATTTGCCACTAATTCTAATGGCTTACCAACCCAAAGTATGTAAACTGAGTAGTGAAGAGCACAAATACCAGCATATTCCATATCTCCGGTCTCTAGTCCACTATGAAATCCTTCTATTAACGGTGCTAAAGTTTCCACCGTATGTTCTTTCCAGTGTCGAATCAAACCGTTAAAAGGAGCATAAACTTTACTTTTTAGTTCTCTAGCATTGAATTGCTCCAATAATCTTAAAGATAGTTGACCAGCATAATATCCAGCATCCAATTCGCCCATTACTCCCGATAAAATCATGCCATAATCAACATAGGCAATCGCAGCTACAGCCGAATGACCTTCCTCAATACAAAGAGCAAGCATAGTGAAAACTATCTGCACAAAAGCTTGGGGATTAGCAATCACAGCAGCAGCACTAATATTCATCAAAATTTGCATAGCGGCTAGCTTATAGGGATCGGTCATTATAGGGAAATTTTCTAAATCTTCAAGCTGAGGCAAATTGAATTTTGCAGTGCTATTATTGCCAGGGAGAGGAGATAATTTTACTCCCAACAATTCCACGACTTTTGTTCCTGTTTCAATTGCTTTTAGCATCTGATTTTGTGCAATAGCAAACTGAATTTCTAGCTCATACACTTTCACCTTGTCCAGTAAATTCTTAGCTTGCTCCAAAACAATTTTTACCAAATTTTCTGCTCGCTCAAAATTAGTATTTAAATATTCTGCTTCCGCCGCTTCCACATAAAGTTTAAGGGTCAATTCATAGTGACTATACCAGCTATTTTCTGGCAACAATTCCAACCCTACTGTTAAATATTTAACAGCCGCATCAATTGCTGTAGAGATTTTCGCCTTCTTACCAGCTCTCAAATTCAGATTAGCTAGTTCCTCTTTTTCCGAGGATTCGGTGATAAATTCCCTACCAATATTAAGCTGATTAACTACGTCAAAAATTGTTTCTTCTAAGGCATAATTTGCCGTCTGTTGCAACAGCAATTGACCTATTTTTAAATGCGTAGCTTTTTTTTGTTCTTCAGGAATTAGGGAATAGGCTGCTTGCTGTACTCGGTCATGGAGAAATTTATAGCCAACTCTAAACTCTTCAAGGGGTGTTGTATCTTGCTCAGATGGATCGAGCTGTAACGGTATTTTATAGTCATTACTTAAAGGTAACAATAAACCTAATTGCAACGCTTCCCAGAGATTATCTGCTATGCCAAACTGAGATTTTTCGCTGACTATTGCCAAGACATCTAAATAAAAAGAGTTGCCGATACAAGCAGCTAATTTTAACGCTTCTTGAGTAGCTTCTGGCAGCTTTTGCAAGTTTCTTGCTACTAACTGGACAACGTTGTAATCGGTAATACCGATTGCTTGTATTTCCTCTAGGTTCCACAGCCAACGCCCCCGATTAAAGTCAAATTGCAACAGTCTTTCTGCATACAAAGTTTGCAGCAATTGATTCATAAAGAATGGATTTCCCTGAGTCTTATTGAAAATGAGGCGGCTGAGTTCTTGGGAGCGTTCAGAATCTTTTAGAGTGTCAGCGAGGATTAAATTAACTATATTAAGTGTTAAAGGTTGGAGTACAATATTATTAACTATTGCCCCTGTTTTTTGTATTTCCTCCAGGGTTGATATCAAGGCATGAGTAGGACTGACTTCGTTATCTCGATAGGCTCCAATTAGTAATAAATAATTGCTATCATCGTCAGTCATCAGTAGTTGAATCAACTTCAAAGAAGCTAAATCTGCCCACTGCAAATCATCAAGGAATAGAACAAGGGGGTGCGTTTTTTTTGTAAAGACACTGATGAATTTTTTAAAGACTAAATTGAAGCGGTTTTGAGAGGCGGTAGGTTCAAGTTCCGGGACTTCTGGCTGATTACCAATAATCAATTCCACTTCGGGAATTACATCGATGATGACTTGAGCGTTAACCCCTAATGCTTCTAACAATTCTGCTTTCCAAATGGCTATTTGTTCAGTAGTTTCTGTTAACTGCTGGCGGATGAGTTCTGAGAAAGCTTGAATAATCGCTGCATAGGGAATGTTACGCTTGAATTGGTCAAATTTCCCGGTAGTAAAGTAGCCCCGTTGTCGGACTATGGGTTTGTGGACTTCCTGAACGACGCTGGTTTTGCCAATGCCAGAGTAACCAGAAACTAGCATTATTTCAACTTGGCTTAGCCCGGTTGGGGGATTACTAATTCGTTCAAATGCTTCTAGTAATGCTGTAACTTCTGATTCCCTACCGTAGAGTTTTTGAGGAATCAGAAATTGTCCTGATTTATCTTTTTTACCTGGAGTCAAGTTACGAATCCGTCCAGTAGCTTGCAGTTGGTTTAAGCATTCTTCTAAGTCTACTTTCAGTCCTTGGGTACTTTGATAGCGGTCTTCCGCATTCTTTGCTATTAATTTCATCACAATAGCACTAATAGCGCTAGGAATTTCGGGGTTTAGTTGTTGAATGGGAGTCGGATTTTTGGCGATGTGGCAATACACTAATTCCAATGGGTCAAGGCTGGTAAAAGGAACTTGACCCGTTAGCATTTCATAGCAGGTGATGCCGAGGGAATAGAAATCGGTGCGGTAGTCGAGAGTGCGGTTCATTCTCCCAGTTTGTTCGGGAGACATATAGGCAAGAGTGCCTTCAAGTTCGTTGGGGTTATTGATAGTTGGGGTTTCTCGGCTAAGGCGAGTGGCGATGCTAAAATCGATGAGTTTAAGTTGCTTGGTAGTGGCGTTAATGATGATATTACTTGGTTTAATGTCTTTGTGAATGATGCTGTGTTGATGGAGCTCAGTAAGACCAATTGCAAGTTGTAAAGCGATGCTAAGAAATTCTTTAATAGTAGGTTTTTTTGCTGCTAAAAGTTGCTTGAGAGAAGTTCCGCCCAAGTCTTCCATGATCAGGGCGTAGCTGTTACCTGCATTTTCTAGACTGTAGGTGTTAACAACGCCTTGTAAGTTTAAATTTTGAGTTATTTTATATTCGTGTCTGAGGCGAGTAATATCTTCTATAGTAGGGAACTCGGCTGTTAGGGTTTTAATGATGATTTGGGTGCGGTCTTTTTCTCTGATTCCTCGGTAGATGGCGTTCTTTATTCCCACTTGGACTGACTGGGTGATTTGATAACCGGGAAGGTCGAACATATTGGAATCTCCTGTACCGAGAGAAGCAAGTTGTCGATTCAGTATATCTAATTTTTCGGGCAAGTAGGAATGGGGTAGAAATTTTGGCGTTGCTGATTTACGGTATAAACGGCTAAATATGCAAATCCTCAAAACTATTGTCCACAAATATTCTGGGTTTTTGTATGGTTCCTTTTCGTACCTTGATTAAGCAACGCCGAAAATTGTTATATCTTCCACCATTAGCACAAACCCCCCAGGGGTTTTAACCCCTATCTATCTACTTACGTAAATACACTGAATTTATAAAGATTCTATAAAGTAGCTGCCAAATAGCTTGACTTTGCTTTGAAGCTCATATAGTGTCGTTTGTGACCTATATCACAGAGAGATTGTTAACTCTGTCACCTTTTGTAATGTCTTGTGTCACAATATCTAAGGCAACGAGCAAAAATTCTCAATGCTTATCCTCACCATCTGAAGAAAAACCGCTTCGCAAACAACTTTCCGTCAGTCACGGAGAACCTCTGACGCTAGCCCCTAGTGCTCCTACGAACCTTTCCCAAGCTCTGCAACAGGCGGCAATTCATTCTCCCCATCAAGGCATTGTCTATATTAAGTCCAATGGTAAAGAGAGCGTTCAGTTATATCCAGACTTACTAGAGGAAGCCCAGCGAATCGTTGGCGGATTGAGAAAACTCGGACTAAAGCCGCAAGATAAGGTAATTTTCCAGTTCGATCGCAATCAAGACTTTATTGCTGCTTTTTGGGGATGCGTTTTAGGGGGGTTCGTTCCCGTACCGATCGCGATCGCTCCCATCTACTCCGAATCTAATGGATCTGTTACAAAGCTGCACCATGCTTGGCAGATGTTAGAGCAGCCGACAATTCTAACTAACGAAAAACTAGCTCCCTCAATTCTTGCTCTGTCAAAGTCTTGGGGAGTTGATAGTATTCAAATTGAAACTATTGAAGAGTTGCAAACCGGTACTCCTGACAAACGCGCTGAAAATAGTAATCCCGATGATTTAGCTCTATTGCTGCTCACTTCTGGAAGCACGGGAGTACCCAAAGGGGTAATGCAAAGCCATCGCGCTTTACTCAGCCACTCTGCTAGTACCTCCCAGATAAATAACTTTAACAATAAAGATATCTCACTGAATTGGATGCCTCTCGACCACGTTGGTGGTCTAGTCATGTTTCACATTCGAGATGTTTACTTGGGTTGCAAACAAATCCACGTTGTCAAAGAAGCTATCTTGCAAAACCCGCTCCTTTGGCTAGATTTGATCGATAGTTTTAAAGCAACAATTACTTGGGCTCCAAATTTTGCCTATGCGTTGATTAATAAACAGGCTCACAAGATTAAATCGCAACATTGGAATCTATCCTCAATGCGGTTTATTTTAAATGCAGGTGAGGCAATTGTTGCTAAAACAGCAAGACGTTTTTTAGAGTTGCTTTGCCCCCAAGGACTGCCAGCTAATGCGATGCGTCCGGCGTGGGGAATGTCAGAAACTTCTTCAGCAATTACTTTCTCAAACAACTTTTCATTAGACTCAACAGCGGAGCATGATGCCTTTGTAGGAGTAGGATCTCCCATTCCTGGTATTTCGATTCGTATTGTTGATAGTAATAACCAAGTATTTGAGCAAGAAACGATTGGACGCTTACAAGTTAAAGGAGTTTCAGTCACATCTGGTTACTATCAGAATCCCGAACTAAATCAAGAAGTTTTTACCGAGGACGGATGGTTTAATACGGGAGATTTAGGCTTTCTCAAAGGTGATAATCTAACTATTACAGGTCGCGCCAAGGACACGATTATCGTCAATGGTCTCAACTACTACAGCCATGAAATTGAAGCAGTAGTTGAAGAAGTTGAGGGAGTAGAAGTCTCCTATACTGCCGCCTGTGCCGTCCGAACTCCTGATAGCAACAGCGATAATTTAGCAATCTTTTTTCATACACATATTTCCGAACCGAACCGCTTGGCGTTACTACTCAAGGATATTCGAGCTAGTATTGTTAAAAAAGTTGGGCTGAATCCAAATTATCTGATTCCAATTGAGAAACAAACGATTCCTAAAACCGAAATTGGGAAGATTCAGCGATCGCAATTGAGCCAGCGTTTCATAGCTGGCGACTTTGATAGTATTCTCAAACATTTGGATATTGCTACCAGCAACGGTAACACATTACCAGACTGGTTTTATCGCCCGATTTGGCGACCAAAAGTAGCGATTCCCGCAACAACTCAGTCAATAACAGGCGCAACCCTAATATTCCTTGATTCGATAGGATTAGGAACTTACTTGAATGTAGAACTAGAAAATCGTAATAGTCCCTGTATTAAGGTTGCAATTGGCGATGAATTCACCAAGATTGATACCAATCACTATAAAATCAACCCCAAACACGCCGAACACTATCTGCAACTACTAGCATCACTCTTAGAAGATAAGATAGCAATTGTTCGGATTCTGCATTTGTGGACATATCAAGCATATTTAGGAGAGATTGCCAACTTAGAAGCACTAGAAGAATCCCTCGACCTTGGGGTTTATAGTTTACTTTTCCTCACCCAATCACTGACCAAGCTTAAAGCTGCGAACCATTCAGTACAATTACAGGTAATTTCTAGCTATTCACAGCCAACTTCACCCGATGACAAAATTGCATCGGAGAAAGCTCCAATTTTAGGACTGGTCAAAACAATTGCCCAGGAAATCGTTGGTTTGAAATGCCGGCATATCGATCTCCCTATAGATATAGATTCAGTTGCAGTGAATGCGCCTTATATTCTCACGGAGATTCAGACAGATAGCAACGACTCAGAAGTGGCATATCGCAACGGACAGCGTTTAATTCCCCGCTTAGAAAAAGTTTACTTGACCATAGCTGAAAAGCAAAAACTTCCCTTCCAAGCTGGCGGAATGTATTTGCTGACTGGAGGATTAGGAGGAATTGGTGTTGAGATTGCCAAGTATTTGCTCGAAACTTATCAAGCTAGGTTGTTATTAGTCGGTAGAACTCAATTGCCTCCTAGAAGTACATGGGAGACTCGGATCAAACAGGCAGATGTTGTTGCTCAAAAGATCGGGGCTTACCTAGCATTAGAGAAACTTGGGGGAGAGATTATCTACGAAGCTGTTGATATTTGTGATTTTACTCAGTTGCAACAGGTTGTTAACCAAGCTCAGTCTCTTTGGCAATGCAAATTACAAGGAGTGATTCACTCAGCAGGAATTTATCAAGAAGGTTTACTGGTTAAGGAAACCAAAGATAGTTTTGCAAAAACGCTGCATCCGAAAGTTTTTGGTACTTGGGTTCTACATCAACTCATACTTAAGCATCCCAACCCTCTTTTCATTAGTTTCTCTTCGGTGAGTAGCTTTTTTGGAGGGGCGATGGTGGGTGCTTATAGTGCAGCTAACCATTTCCTAGACTGCTTTGCTCATTACCAAAAATACCAGTGTTCAATAGAGAGCTATTGCTTTAATTGGAGTACATGGAATGAGGTAGGCATGAGTCAAGGCTATCGGGGAAAAGATGCACTCCACGCGAGAGGTTACAAATCCATGTCAGCAAAAGAAGGCTTGCATTCTTTCCTAACAGGGTTATATAATGATCGAGCAAACCTCTTAATTGGGTTGGATGGAAGTAAAAGCTTTATTCAACAATACACAGAGGTAACTGAAGCCGTAAAACACCCTCTTAATCTTGAATGTGAAAGTCCTAAATCGCAGCGAAAAAAAACCGCTACCACTGCCAAAACAGAAGTAGAAAAAACAATTGCTTCTATTTGGAAACAAGTGTTAAATATAGATGATCTCGATATCCACGATAGCTTCTTCGATCTAGGTGGAAACTCCTTACTTGTAGCTCAGGTGACTGGGAAGTTACAGGAATTTTTACAGCGAGATATTTCCATGAGCGAAATGTTTCAGTACCCCACCATTAGCTCGATCGCAAAACATTTAGACAGTCCAGAAAAACAAATCTCCCTTAATCAGTTGCGTCAGAGCAAAAGTCCAACTGATAAACGTCGAGAACTCATTCAGAGACAGCAGCAAATTCTGTCTAGAAAGTCACGAAATCTAGTCTAAATCCATATCAATTTGTCAACAATATAACAATTAATCAGGAGTCCATTAGAATGGAAGCAGTTGAAAACGTGGGTGTCGGTAATGAACTAGATATTGCCGTTATTGGGATGTCGGGTCGCTTCCCTGGAGCAAAAAATATTGATGAATTTTGGCAGAATCTACAAGATGGGGTAGAATCTATTTCCTTTTTCTCAGAAGCAGAATTGGAAGCTGCTGGTGTTGATGCTGCGACTGCCAGCGATCCGAATTATGTGAAAGTAGCTCCTGTACTAGATGATGTTGATTTGTTTGATGCTTCCTTCTTTGGCTATAGTCCGAAAGAAGCAGAAATGCTAGATCCTCAAAACCGGTTGTTCATGGAGTCTGCTTGGGAAGCTCTGGAAACTTCTGGCTATAATCCTAAAAATTATTCAGGTTCAATTGGCGTTTATGCCAGTCAATCTCTGAGTACATACCTGTTAAGAAATGTTTATCCCAACCTTGATTTTCGCAGTTCGATTCTCTCATCAAGAAATGTCCAAGCTTTGATTGCCAATGAGAGAGACTTCTTACCAACAAGAGTTTCTTACAAATTCAACTTAAAAGGCCCAAGTCTCAACGTTCAAACAGCTTGTTCGAGTTCATTAGTAGCTATTCACTTAGCTCGTCAAAGTTTATTAATGGGTGAATGCGATATCGCTTTAGTCGGTGGAGTTTCCATCTATCTTCCCCAAAATGCAGGCTATTTGTATGAAGAGGGAATGATGCACTCTCCCGACGGACATTGCCGAGCTTTTGATGCCAAATCTAAAGGAACAGTTTTTAGTGGCGGTGTCGGTGTTGTCATTCTCAAGCTACTCGCTAATGCTATTGCTGATGGAGATTGTATTCATGCAGTAGTTAAAGGTTCAGCAATTAATAATGATGGTGGTTTTAAAATCGGCTATACAGCACCCAGTTCTCAAGGTCAGGCAGAGGCAATTGCCGAAGCAATTATCAATTCAGGAGTAGATGCTGAAACTATTACTTATGTAGAAGCTCATGGCACAGGAACTCTCCAAGGCGACCCGATTGAAGTTACAGGATTAACTAAAGCTTTCTCACACTATACCGAAAAGAAAGGCTTCTGCGCCATTGGTTCAGTGAAGCCAAATATTGGACATACTGATGTAGCAGCCGGAGTTACCAGCTTCATTAAAACTGCGTTAATGCTGAAACACAAATTGTTAGTTCCCACTATCAACTTTGAAGAACCAAATCCCCAAATAGATTTTGCCAATAGTCCCTTCTACGTCAACACAAAACAGCAACCTTGGACAACTGAAAATGGCATTCCTCGCCGCGCCGGAGTCAGTGCTTTTGGCATTGGTGGCACTAATGCTCATGTTATCTTAGAAGAACCCCCAGAAGTAGCCTCCATACCATCAGAAACCGAACGACCATTGCATTTATTATGCCTCTCAGCAAAAACTGAAAAAGCTTTAAATGAATTGGTGGCTAAATACGAAACTCACCTAGAAATATCACCAAATCAGCCCTTAGCAGATATTTGTTTCACTGCCAATGCAGGACGTTCGCACCATAATTACCGCATCGGAATTGTAGCTGATTCCGCACAAGATTTACGCGAACAATTAGCAGATTTTTCCGCAGGTGAAGACTTTAGCGAAGTTATTACCAAATGCTCTAATACTAACCCGCCTAAAATTGCCTTCCTATTTACCGGTCAAGGTTCCCAATACATCGGTATGGGGCGCGAACTTTACGATACTCAACCTACATTCCGCCAAACTCTCGATCGCTGCGATCGATTGCTAAAACCCTATTTAGAAGTGCCACTGCTAGATGTTCTTTACCCAAAAAAAGGCGTATATTCTCCTCTCAATGAAACAGCTTATACCCAGCCAGCTTTGTTTGCTTTCGAGTATGCTTTAGCTCAATTATGGCTATCTTGGGGTATCAAGCCAGATGCAGTTATTGGTCACAGTTTAGGCGAATACGTAGCCGCCTGTATAGCCGGAGTTTTCAGCTTAGAAGATGCCATAAAGTTAGTGGCAGAACGCGGTCGGCTGATGCAAGCACTACCTCCAAATGGCGAGATGGTTGCGATTTTAGCGAATGCAGAGTTAGTAAAAGCCGCCATCGCACCCTACCAGCCAAATGTGGTAATTTCAGCTATCAACAGCCCAGAAGAAACAGTTATTTCTGGAACTTCTGAAGCTATTTCTGCGGTACTTTCAGACCTGCAACCTCAAAAACTGTGGACGCATAAGCTCACAGTCTCCCACGCCTTCCACTCGCCTTTAATGGCACCGATTCTAAATGATTTTAGCCAAATTGCAGCTCAAATCACCTATGCAGAACCACAAATTGAGCTGATTTCAACAGTAACAGGAGAAAGCGCCCAAGTCACTGATATGGGATGCGCTGAATATTGGTGCAATCAAATTCTGCAACCTGTCAATTTTGAAAGCGGAATCAATACACTTTCAGCTCTACAAATTGATATCTTCCTTGAAATTGGAGCTCACTCTCCATTAATCCAGATGGGGCGCAGATGCCTCCCAGAAACAACAGCAGTTTGGTTGTCTTCACTTCACAAAGAACGCTCCAACTGGCAGCAATTACTTGCGAGTTTAAAAGCATTATACGTTCATGGAGCCGATGTGGATTGGGCGGCATTTGACCAAGACTATTCCCGTCGCCGAGTGCTACTTCCTACTTACCCATTCCAGCGCCAAAGATATTGGATTGAGCCAGCAGCAAGAGTAATAGTCAGCGAACAGCAGACCTCACTTGCACCAGTGCATTCCATCTTTGAAGAAGCAGATCTGGCGCTATCTACGGCGGGATTAAATTCCCAAAAAGTAACTTGGCGTGATAGAATATTAACTGCCAAAAATAGCGATCGCCCTTCTTTATTAGAGTCTTATCTTTGTCAGCAAGTAGTCCGGGGATTGGGAGTAAAACGATCTGAAGTCTGCCTCGAAGCGTCTTTAAGGGAGTTAGGATTTGATTCTTTAATGGTCGTCGAACTCAAAAATCAGATTGAGAAAGATTTGGAAATCAGCTTGCTAGTGAAAGAACTAATAGCAGGGCCTTCTATCACTCAGCTAGCCCTAAAAATGAGTTCTCAACTAACGCCAGCAATAGAAGAATTATTGCCAACACTTGAGATTGCAGCTTTGACAGTTCCTCAAGATACTAATTTGAGTTGGATTAATAAATCTGAGTTTTCTACTTCTGCAAAAATCCGCTTATTTTGCTTTCCATACGCTGGTGGTGGCGCTTCAACCTACCGCAGTTGGGAGTCACAGTTACCACCAGAAATAGAAGTCTGTCCAATACAGCTTCCTGGCCGCGAAAACCGCATCAGCGAAGCGCCTTTTACTGAATTTACAGAGTTAGTTGAAGTTTTGGCAGATGTGCTGAAACCAATGCTCGATCGGCCCTTTGCATTCTACGGACATAGCATGGGTGGGCTGCTAGCTTTTGAGGTAGCAAAGTCCCTTCGCAATCGGTTTGGCTTGTTGCCAATTCACTTGTTTATTGGGGCAACTATTGCTCCCCAATTACCTAATCCTTTCCCAGCTCTCGATTTGACTTCTCCTCTGAATTTGACTAGGTTTCTCCGCAGTTTAGGAACATCATCTAAAGTGCTGCAAAACACTGAACTGATGGAGGCGCTGTTACCGACTATGAAGGCAGATTTTCTTGCTCTTGAGAGCTATACTTACAAAGATAATGCACCGCTTGATTGTCCGATTTCGGCTTTTGCGGGAAGCAAAGATCGCTTTGTGAGCCAAGAAGATATGGCAGCATGGAGTATACAAACTTTGAGCCGCTTCCACCTTGAATCTGTTGCCGGTTCTCACTTATTTTTAGAGAGCGATCGCGAACAGGTTTTACAAACTATTTGCCGCGAGTTAGCACCTAATAGCTTGCTACATCACCAAGTCTCTCCTTTTAGTCGCTCCTTAACATCATCTGGCGTTAATTCTCATAAATAAATAGGTATGCAGTTGCGTTAAAGTGCTCTTTATGTATGCGACAGAGCGCTAAAGTGTAACTACATACCTTGATTTAAAGTGACAGAGACTTTCGTCCTAAAAGAAAAGAGAAAAAGAATAAAAAGGGCGATTGTAAAGGATTTTAGATCGTCTAACAACTAACAACCAAGGAAAAATCATGGATGCAACTTCTTTTCCCATCAACCAAGAGCGAGTAATCAAAGGACAAGCCGTTTACACGGAAGATATTTTGTCTGAATATGACAAGATCGTGGGAATTTCTGCTCGTTTTTTGTGGAAATGCTCTTATTCTAGGCTACTCAATTTCTACAACAAAAATATTTCTGCTTGCCACTTAGATGTCGGAGTTGGATCGGGATATTATTTGGATAAATGTCGCTTTCCTTCTGAGCAGCCAAAAATTAGTTTGTTAGATCTAAATGCTAATAGTTTAGAGTTTACATCAAAGCGGATTAAACGCTACAATCCCTCTTGCTATCAAGCATCTGTGCTGGAACCATTACCCCTGGAACCGAATCAGTTTGATTCGATAGGCATTAACTACCTATTGCACTGTCTCCCTGGAACTCTGGCGACGAAAACAGTAGCCTTTGAGTACCTTAAACCTTTGATGAAAGATGGTGCGGTTTTATTTGGTTCGACTGTTCTCGGCTCTGGAGTGAAGCACAATTATTTAGGTAGAATAGTAATGCACATTTACAACAACACTGGTGTTTTCACTAATTGGCAGGATAACGTTGAAGATTTAAAAGAGGCATTAGCATCGAATTTTTCGAGTTATTCAGTTCAAGTTGTTGGTTGTACTGCACTATTTACGGCAAGAAAATAATAAGTAGAAGGGAGAAAGCTTTTGTTATCTAGAATGGCAAGATGGAAAAGACTTATGCCTTTTACTGATGCCGCTACAGGTTAGGGAGAGCCACAAAGCAATCTCTCTCCCCAGCTCTTGAACTTCCTACTGGTTTGAAACCTCCAAAAAAAAAGAGAGAGCCACCTTAGCGACTCTCCCTGCCATCAGGGTGCATCTAACTAACATAATATACCACTCTGGTAATGTGGGGTTATACCCCTTATTTAAAGTTTTGGTAAACAAACCGTTCTGGATTGTGATGTTAGTGTGAGGAGTGGGGGAGGATAGGGAGGATGGGAGGAGGATTTAGCTACTCTATTTTAGGGGTAGCAATGCCTCGATCGCTTGATGAGTAAAGCGTCGCTCCTCCTGAATATCGCTCAAGATCGACGCGACGATCGCAGACTGATTGAGATGACACTAAAGAATTACGATCGTCGCGATCGCTCCCTGAGATTGCTGCGGATGCAATTCCGCAATAGTAAAATGCGTACCTCCTGGTAATGAAAAACGCCAGAAGTTAATAAATCCGTTCCAAACGGCGAAAATCCCGCTCAACTTCCGCCCAGAGAGCACGGTTGTGAGGGTCAGTCCGCAGAGCTTTTTTCAGATAACTTCTCGCTTTATCAACCTGGTGTTCGCCGATCAAGTGCCTTCCCCAGCGCTGATAAGCGATCGCCTGCCATTGCCGCACCTCCAAATCATCAGGAATGCGCTGGGCCAAACCTTCCACCAGTGCGATCGCGCGCGGGAACCTCTGATATTTAAGCAACTGCTGTAACTGTAAATAAGAATCCCGCTTCAACTTTTGGTCAGCTTCCGACAGCGCCCCATTATATTCAATAGGTCGTTCTTTGCGAGTTACTTTAACTGCCTGTGGTTGAGGCCGCACTGTCGCCGATGCGGATGTCGAAACAGACTGTTTCCCCTCCTGAACATCAGGCGGCGCAACATCCAAGAGAAACTTATAAGCCTCCGTCAAGGCAATAAACTTATTCTTAGCTGCTTCATCCCCAGGATTTACATCGGGATGATACTCTCTCGCCAGCCGCCGATAAGACGACTTAACTTGCGACAAACTCGCACCTAATCTTAACCCTAACTGCCGATAATAATCTGCAATATCCATCTATTTTAAGACGGCAAAACCATATAAAAATATATCATTAGTTGGTGCTGTTAGCAATGATTTCTAAAATCCTAAAAATAAAATTGTGAGGTAATAGCTGTTCAAAAGCAGCGCGAGATTTGCGGCATACCTCAGCAAACTCTTCCTCCGAAAGTCGATCGTGAAAAGCTTGGATATACTCTCCAATCCGATGCACTTCCGAAAAAGGAACTATCACACAAAAATCTTCCCATTTCATTCCGCTCAACTCCGGTAATAATCTATTGGTATCAATCAAGACGGGAATTCTCCCTGCTGACATCACCTCCCAGAGTCGGTAACACCCATTATCGTCTCCCCTCATCGTCAATATATAAGCATTATTCTCGATACTTTCGATATACTCGGCTCTTTGGCGCTTTTTTTCTTCTAGTGGTAGACTATAAAATTCTCCTTTTCTTTCAATCACAAAAGTTTGTAGATTTTTCGCTTTTCGCACTTCATTAATTATTTTTTTTCTGACTAATTGTGCAATCAACATTCGCTGTGTCAACTTCAAATTCCGATTAACAAAAATGCTCCCTGCCATCGAGTTAACCATAGAATCCGAAAATTTAACATAACGTAATATAAGCGAATTTAGTCGAGATGGATATTCAATATTTCCTACAAAACTGACAGTAGGAATTGATGGCTTTGGGATATTTGCCTTCTCTCCTAGGTCAAAAATCCATTGGGGTGTGGGTATTAATTTTTCTTTTTTATCTCTGTAAGTTGACGATGCAAAAAATATTTCTCCTTGATAAGGCTTATACTCCGAACAGTTTGAAAAAGTGACGAGAGTCCGTTTTGATGCTGATACTTTACGCCTGAATTTATCTAATTTATCTTCCTTTTTCAGACGATAATAGTTTGCAATAAAATGTGGAATTACCACAATTTTCCCTGCATCTGCCAAGTTTGTAAAGCGGTGAATCTTGACTAACTCCGGCAATTTATCCCTGAGTAAATTCCAAAACTGTAACTCTGGATTAGTCTCCGGCGGGCTGAGGTGCATTAGCAGGGGAACTTCGCGGACTTCAGGAAGTAGTAAATCTTCATTGAGCCATATTTCTAGGGGTTTATTAATTTGGTCGTTCATTTTTTTTTCTCTTACTATAATCCCTGTTTATTCTCAACTATAATTTAGCCCCAATCTAGGCGGGCGGGGTACTTTCCCCGCCACAACTGATTATACCCTTTCCTCAATTACCTGGTCAATGAGACCATATTCTTTCGCTTCCGCAGCAGACATGAAATAATCGCGATCGGTATCCTTCTGAATTTTTTCCAAAGTTTGACCCGTCCGCTTAGCTAACATTTCATTGAGTTGTTGTCGCACTCTCAAAATTTCCTTAGCTTCAATTTGAATGTCTGTTGCTTGGCCGCGCGTACCGCCAAGAGGCTGGTGGATCATAATCCGTGCGTGAGGCAAAGCCAACCGCTTACCCTTAGTCCCTGCTGCTAATAGGAAAGCTCCCATTGAAGCTGCTTGACCAACGCACATAGTAACCACTTCAGATTTAATGTACTGCATGGTATCAAAAATAGCCATGCCAGCAGTAACAGAACCCCCCGGTGAATTGATATAGATAAAGATCGGCTTAGTAGAATCATCAGAATCTAGGTATAGCAAATACGCAACAATTCGATTAGCCAAACCATCCGTTACTTCTTGACCCAGAAAGATAATTCGTTCCTGACTGAGACGAGTGTAAATATCAATCCACCGCTCATAGGTACTACCGGGGAGACGGTATGGGACACTAGGGACACCAATAGGCATAGGACTCTACTCGTTTTATGAGGGTGAACAAAATTTACTTGAGAGCAGCCAAAGGTTTAGGCAAGTCTTTGCTACTTTCTAAAACGCGGTCTAGCAGACCGTATTCTTTGGCCTCAGCCGGTGTCAGATAAAACATTCGATCCATGTCTTTGGCTATCTTCTCTACAGTTTGACCAGTATTTTTAGCGAAGATTTCCACAACAGTTCTCTTGTTTAACAAGACTTCTTGAGCCATGATTTGGATGTCAGTAGCTTGACCTCTGCCACCAGTTTTAGATTGGTTCAAAACTATAGTAGCGTGAGGCAAGCTTGCCCGGAATCCTTTGGTACCTGCTGACAGAATCATAGCTGCCGTTCCCATCGCCTGACCAATACAAATTGTATGAACAGGAGGCTTGATGTAACTCATAGTATCGCAGATAGCAAAGGCTTCAGTTTCCAAGCCAATTGCATAGCCCTCATCTCCCCAAGAAGTACCACTGGAGTTGATGTAAAAATAGATCGGCTTTTCGGGGTCGTCAAATTGCAAATAGAGCAGTTGAGCAATAATTAGCTCAGTGACATCTATGCCGACATTCCGTTTAATCTCATCTGAGGAAAACAGGGGCATCCCCAGATAGACAATCCGTTCCTTCAACAACAGCGATTCTAAATCCGGCGGGGGCGTGCGGTAGTTCGCATCCCCATAGTAAGACGATTGCATAGCTTTAATGGGTGAGTTGATACGGAGTTGTCGGTAGAGCTGGTGGAGCTATCCTTAAAGAAATAGTAGCGTAATCTTAGCCTTTAGGCGATGGGTTTCCGTTTTGGAGGTCTTTATGAAAGTTAGTTTACAGTCCGCTCTCAATGATGCCAACCTCGATGCAGCAGTGCCCTCGACGCAGCGTCAGCTATCCATTTCGATTTCTGCCTCCGCCGCTGCGATCGATCGCAGCGTACCCTTAAATCTGTGCCTGATCCTTGACCACAGCGGTTCTATGGGTGGCAGACCCCTCGATACTGTCAAACAGGCGGCTGGCCGACTGGTGGATAGATTGAAACCAGGCGATCGCTTATCGGTGATCGCTTTCGATCACAAAGCTAAAGTTATTGTCCCCAACCAATTTATTGACGACCCCGGTAGTATTAAAAAGCAAATTGACAAGTTAAGATCCTCCGGTGGCACAGCAATTGATGAGGGATTAAAACTGGGAATTGAGGAAATGGGTAAGGGCAAATCAGAAACGGTTTCCCAAGCTTTTTTATTGACTGATGGTGAAAACGAACACGGCGACAACAATCGCTGTTTGAAATTAGCAAAACTAGCTGCTGACTACAATATGACGCTGAATTCGCTAGGGTTTGGCGATGACTGGAATCAAGATATTTTAGAAAAAATTGCCGATGCAGCGGGCGGTACTCTTGCTTATATTCAGCGTCCCGAACAAGCAATAGACGAATTTAGCCGCCTGTTTACCCGCCTTCAATCTGTAGGGCTTACTAATGCTTATTTACTATTTTCTCTATTGCCAAAGGTGCGGTTAGCGGAACTAAAACCGATTGCTCAAGTTGCCCCGGATACGATCGAGTTACCAGTCCAGAAAGAAGGCGATCGCTTGATAGTACGATTGGGAGATTTAATGAAGGATGTAGAGCGAGTAGTCTTGGCTAATCTTTATATTGGACAATTGCCAGAAGGTAGGCAAGCGATCGCGCACTTGCAAGTCCGCTATGATGACCCAGCCATTGGTGAAGCTTTACTATCCGATCCCATAGCAGTTGAAGCTAATATTATGAGAGCTTATCAGCCAGCACCCAACCAACAGGTACAGCAACATATTTTTGCCTTAGCCAAATATCGACAAACTCAAATAGCTGAAACAAAATTGCAGCAAGGCGATCGCGCTGGTGCAGCTACGATGCTACAAACTGCGGCTAAAACAGCTTTACAAATGGGCGATAAAAGTGCAGCCACAGTATTGCAAACTTCTGCTACTCGCTTGCAGTCTGGAGAGGAATTATCGGAAAGTGAGAAGAAGAAAACTCGGATTGTTTCTAAAACAATCTTGAAGTAACAATTTCAATCGCTTAGTTAATGTAGCTAACAATATCTAGGCGATTGAAATCGCGCAGCAACGCGGGCACACAAACTTTCGTCCGCTTGACAAGGACTAATTGAGGCTAGAATATTAACACGATCGAGAAGGAATATCTATATGAGTCAATCTATATCAGATCGAGTACGTTGGACTAGCGCCGATCTGGAACTCTTGCCAGATAACGGCAATCGCTATGAAATTATTGATGGGGAGTTATTTATGACAAGAGCACCACATTGGGGTCATCAACAAGTTTGTGGTAGAGTTTTCTCTGTCATTGATATT
The DNA here is from genome assembly GCF_000332155.1 of Kamptonema formosum PCC 6407. Classification (GTDB taxonomy): domain Bacteria; phylum Cyanobacteriota; class Cyanobacteriia; order Cyanobacteriales; family Microcoleaceae; genus Kamptonema; species Kamptonema formosum. The sequence continues at coordinate 889,059 of NZ_KB235903.1, forward strand.
TGGTCACATTCTACTGGTTTAGGGCAAACTGCAATCAATCCTGGTATTATTTTTACTGATGCCGATAACGTAATCCCTGATGTAGTTTGGGCGAGTAATCAACGTTTAGCTATCTTGCTAGATGAAGCTGGACATTTAACTGCTGCACCTGAGTTAATTGTAGAGGTATTGTCACCTGGTGCGGATAATGAAAGACGCGATCGAGAGTTGAAACTCAGACTCTATTCAACGCGAGGAGTACAAGAATATTGGATTGTGAATTGGCAGTTACAACAAATAGAAGTTTATCGACGGGAACAAGCAAGTTTAAGGTTAATTGCTACTCTGTTTGCTGAGGATGAACTTACTTCGCCTTTGCTACCTGGTTTTACTTGCCGGATCGCTCAACTTTTTGGGTAACAAAATTTACGGAAGTTTCTAGAGAAACAGCATTGCCGTGTCCTTACCCGTTGCGCGATCGCTAGGCATCGCTTTTATCTTCCTTCTTCCTTCTGAAACCAATTATATGCAATGCTAGTTAGTTGATTAATTGAATATTCAAAAAATGTCTATTATTTCCACTGTCACTGTTACTGTTCCCGCTACTACTGCCAATTTAGGGCCTGGTTTTGACTGCATCGGGGCCGCTTTGACTCTGTACAATCATTTCAACTTTTCCCTATTACAAGAAGCGGAAACGCTCAGAATTACCGCCACAGGTACAGAAGCTGCAAAAGTCAAAACTGATGATAGCAATCTTGCTTATCAAGCTTTTGTGAAATTATACGAATATCTCGGTCAGTCACCCCCTTCAGTGGCAATTGAGATTAGTTTGGGAGTACCCCTGGCGAGGGGTTTGGGAAGTTCGGCAACGGCGATCGCAGGTGGGTTAGTCGGGGCAAATTATTTAGCTGGGGAACCTCTGACTCCCGTAGAAGTGATGCAGTTAGCGATCGCGATCGAAGGCCATCCCGATAATGTTGTCCCCGCTTTGTTCGGCGGGTGTCGCCTTGCTGCTACTAAAGGAGAACCCCCCCAACCCCCCCTTAGTAAGGGGGGGCTAAATGCCGAAGTTATAGAATCTCCCCTTAGCAAGGGAGGGCTAAATTCAGAATCTCCCCTTAGTAAGGGAGGGCTAAATTCAGAACCCCCTCTTAGTAAGGGAGGGCTAAATTCAGAACCCCCCCTTAGTAAGGGAGAGCTAAATTCAGAACCCCCTCTTAGTAAGGGAGGGCTAAATTCAGAACCCCCTCTTAGTAAGGGGGGGCTAAATTCAGAACCCCCCCTTAGCAAGGGGGGGCAGGGGGGGTGCAATTGGGAAATTTGCGATATCCCTTGGCATTCAGATATTGTTCCAATAGTTGCTATTCCTGATTTTGAACTATCTACCGCTGAAGCTCGCAAGGTTTTGCCCACAGAGTATAGCAAAGCCGATGCGATCTTTAATGCTGCCCATCTGGGTTTGTTAGTGCGGGGGTTAGCGACTGGGAATGCAGACTGGTTGCGATCGGCAATGCAAGATAAAATTCATCAGCCTTACCGTCAATCTTTAATTAAAGGATATTCGGCAGTCCGGGAAGCGGCGATCGCAGCAGGCGCTTACGAAATGGTCATCAGCGGCGCAGGGCCCACGCTTTTAGCTTTAGCGACTAGGGAGGTGGCGACAGCAGTAGCAGCAGCAATGGCAGATGCTTGGCAACAAGAGGGAGCGATCGCACAAGTGCGATCGCTTTCCCTCGATACTCAAGGAGCAACCATTTCTGTCTAAATTTAAGATACTCGCGATCGCTTGTTTGGTGGACGGCAACTTTAGCTAGGGGCTAGGGGAAGAGCGGAAGAAGGGGAATAGAATCAACGGTTAGGACATTCTCGATCGCCTAAATCCTTTCTCTGATTGTATTTTCCTCCTGCCTCCTGCCTCCTGCTATACAAGGAGCAGGTTTAGCCGATCGCACCAAATCCAGCTTAAATAAGCTCTTTATTCTTTAGTCCGCGTAGGCGGACTTTGTTTGTGTAGTAGCGATTTCAATCGCCGAACGATCTTACTTTGTTTGTGTAGTAGCGATTTCAATCGCCGAACGATCTTACGCACCTTCTTTAGCAATTCACAGTTAACAGTTAACAGTTAACAGTTAACAGTTAACAGTTAGCAATTCACAGTTAATAGTTAACAATTCACAAGCTATTTCTGGACAAATTATAAAACCTGCTCACCCTAGATTCAAACTCAAGTTCCGAATTACAATTAAGCCTCCTATCTTCAGGTATTTCGTGAATAACAGCACCCATTAATAATGGTGTGAAATTTCCATCTCGGATTAAGAAAATCGTCAGGGCTATCTGCTTTATTTTCCGATCTTTAGTCAACAAGCGCTTCTCCACTCGATAGAAATCGCGTTTACCAGAAATCAATTCTTCAAAAAATTCGCGGTCAAATTGACGATCGCTTGGATGAGTCAACTTCATTAAACTTATCTGCCGCAACTCTTGTCGGCTGTAACCTAAAATCCCTTGCATCACTTCATTACTCTCGATCGCATATCCGCCTCTATCCAAAAGCGCCATCCCAACTCCAGCTTTTTCAAAGGAAATCCGAAATAAACGAGCGCGTCGCTGCTGTTTTTCCTCTCTAGCAATCTCTAAAGCCACTGCTGAGTACTCTTCGCTCCCAAAACTAGCAAATTTGCTATTTATTTCCTCTAATTCCTCCACAACCGCCTCAGATGGCTCTCCCGAACACTCTATTGGCAATCGAAATAGTCCCCACCGCAGCCCCTCTAACTCCCCCCCTGCATTCTTTATAGGTGTTACTGTCACAACCGCTTGGAACTGCTCCCCTTTGCGGGGTTGAAGAGTAAGCAGCCAATTTTTCGTACTCCCACCTTTTTGCACCAATAAGTTTAGCTGCGTGCGGAAGTTGCGGCGTTCCGACTCTGCCACAAACAGACTCAAAGGTTTGCCCGCCAAGCGATCGCTCTTTACCTTGAGCATTACCCCCGCCGCCAAATTTGCTTCCACGATCGCCCCTTGTAAGTTACTCACCAAATAACCCTCCGGGGCCAAATCGAATAGCTCCTTATAGCGCCGCCGCTCAATTTCTATTTCCTGCCGACTAGCAAGTAACTCCTCATTGACTTGCCGCAGTTCCTCCGAAGCCACCTGCAACTCTTCTAGAGCAATGGAAAGTTCTTCCAAACTCTCCAGCAAAAGTTGTTCTTGCTGAGCTGGAAACTCCTCAGATTGCCGCCACAAATCCCCAACCGGTTTCGGCAATTTGTCAGCCCGTTGCATCATTAACTCCAGCCGTTGTCTGGAAGTTTCTAGATATTTCTCAAAAATCCCTGTTTCCATAATTTTGAGGCTGTAACGCCCAACTCATGTTCAATTGGATGATGTATTTAACTATAAAGTTTTTACTCAAAATTACCAAATATTCAAAATGTTACAATTGATGGTAAATTTAGATACCAAATAAACAACATTAAGAAAATATAAATTTCCTCATCTTCTAAAGACATCACGTTTAGGCTCAACCCCAGATCCTAAAGATGATTTAGCCTGTTTATATAGGATTATAGGATAACTAGCCTGCTTATATATAACTATGACAGAATAATGTATATAGCTTCAAGAGAAATTTATTTTAAGGAAACCAATCTTGAGTAGCGAACCCGAAGATAAAAAACAGTGTATAGCAGGTCGCTCAAACCAAGACGAAGGAATTTTAGAGGCGAAAAATCCCTCTAGCTGTAGGTTTGAGATCGTAGCAATTGCTTCCTCAGCGGGAGGCATAGAAGCCTTGAGCACGATCCTGGGTCAACTACCGGCGGACTTTCCCACAGCGATCGTAGTTGTGCAGCACATTCCTGCCCACCGCCAGAGCTTAATAGCCCAAATCCTCAACCGCCGCACAGCTTTACTCGTCAAAGAAGCTGAAGAGGGAGAAACGTTGAATCCTGGCACAGTTTACATAGCTGCGCCCAATTTTCACCTGCGAGTCGAACTAGATAAAACTATCGGTTTTAGCCAATCAGAAAAAATACATTTTCTCCGTCCCGCAGCCGAGATATTATTTTCTACGGTGGCAGAAGTATATAGAGAGAGAGCGATCGCAGTTGTGTTGACAGGAGGCGACAGCGATGGTGCAGCAGCAGTAAAAGTCCTCAACCAAGCTGGCAGCAAAGTAATAGCCCAAGATCGAGCGACATCGGCAGTCTTCGGAATGCCAGCCGCAGCCATTGAGACTGGTTGCGTCGATTGGGTGCTCCCACTAACTCAAATTTCCACAGCTTTAAAAAACTTAGTAGCCACAGGGAATATAGGCAGATTGATTTTATGAACAGTGACGACCAAAGTTCAGCCTTTGAAGGTTTGCTGAACTATCTCAAACGCGATCGCGGGTTGGACTTCACCGGCTACAAACGCCCCAGCCTGATGCGACTGATGAAAAAGCGCATGGCGAAAGTAGGAGTCGAGTCATTTCACGACTACCTCGACTACGTAGAAGTCAACCCCCTAGAACTCAGCCAGCTATTCGACACACTACTACTCAACGTCACCACCTTCTTTCGAGATACTCCAGCTTGGGAGAGCCTCTCCGAAGAAATTATCCCTCGCATTCTCAGCGCCAAATTAGGGAACGAACCAATCCGAATTTGGAGCGCTGGATGCGCCTCCGGGGAAGAAGCTTATACCTTAGCGATCGTCTTGGCCGAAGCTTTAGGCTTAGAAGCATTCCGATCGCAAGTAAAAATCTACGCCACAGACTTAGACGAAGCAGCTTTAATCAAAGGCCGCCTTGCTACCTACTCAGCGAGGGAATTGCAAAATGTTCCCGACACCTTCCGCGACAAATACTTTGAACCAACCGGCATCAATTATACCTTCGCTACAGAACTCCGGCGTAGCGTGATTTTTGGTCGCCACGACTTAATTTTGAACGCACCGATTTCGCGCTTAGACTTGCTAGTGTGCCGCAACACCTTAATGTATTTCAACTCGGATACTCAGCGGCGCATCCTCGCCCGATTTCACTTCGCCCTCAATGATATAGGCTTTCTATTTGTAGGCAAAGCAGAAATGCTTTTAACTCATGCCAACCTCTTCACCCCAGAAAATCTCAAGTATCGGATTTTCAGCAAATTGCCTAATATCAACCTACGGCATCGTTTGCTAGTTATGTCCGACTCGGACACGATCGAGGATAACAGTCTGCGGGCAGGGATCGTTCGCTTGCGCGACGAAGCCTTTGAATGCCAGCCGATCGCTCAGATGATAGTAGATATGCACGGGAATCTAACAAAGGCAAATCGGCTGGCGCGGATGCTGTTTGAGATCAAAATAGAGGACGTGGGGCGGCCTTTGCAGGATTTAGAAGTTTCTTATCGACCCGCCGACTTGCGATCTCCCCTGCAACAAGCTTATACCGAACGCACACCCGTCAAAATTAGCAGTGTCGAACTCGCCAAGACCAACCAGCCGGCCCAGTATTTTGACATTGAAGTAACTCCCCTATTGGATATCAATAGAGATACCTTTGGTGCGTGCATCGACTTTATAGAAGTGACGCGCTACAAGCAGTTGCAGCGGGAATTAGAACGCTATACCCAAGAGTTAGAAACTGCCTCCGAAGAATTGCAGAGTACCAATGAAGAACTGGAAACTACTAACGAAGAATTGCAGAGTACCAATGAAGAACTGGAAACTACTAACGAAGAATTGCAGAGTACCAACGAAGAACTGGAGACTATGAACGAAGAGATCCAGTCTTCTAATGAAGAACTGCAAGCAACTAACGACGAACTACGACAGCGGACGGAGGAACTAAACCGAGTCAACACCTTCATGCACTCCAGCCTAAGTAGCTTGCGGGTAGCGATGGTGGTTTTAACCAACAAACTGAGCGTGCAGATTTGGAACGAGATCGCAGAGGAAATGTGGGGTCTGCGGATAGAGGAAGTTCAAGGACGTTTCTTTTTTGACTTGGATATAGGTTTACCAATGGAGCAGTTGCGGCAACCAATTCGGGCCTGTCAGAGTGGAACCAATAAAAGCCAAGAAATAATTGTGGAGGCTGTCAACCGCCGGGGTCGAACCATACACTGCCGCATTATTTGCACACCTATAATTCCGGCGAAGGAGCCGCAAGTAATTATTTTGTTAATTGAAGAAAAGCCCCCTTGTTAAAAGCTAAAATGAGTATCAGTAGTGCGATCTTTTTCCCTCGATACTCAAGGAGCAAAAATTTCCACCTCATGGTAACTCCCCTCTCTTGTGTCAGTACAGGGAGAGTAAAATAGGACTTACGCACGCCTCATGTAAAGCCACCATCTTGGCGGTATCTTTACCTCGTAGTGAAAGAAGGGGAATCACCATCTGGGCGGTTGTTTATATTCGTACTACTCTTAATGTGTAATCTCCCTAACAGTCAACCAGGTATTGAGAATATACACTTAAAGCATCGGCTTCTGTTTAGGCTCAATTGCGCTCTAAGCAGTAAAGTTCAACTTAAAGCACGTTCTTAGGGTCATCAGATTACTAATTAATATCAAGAACTTATAGCAACCGCTTTCGTCGGTTAGGACGTTCTGAATTCATGAAACCATTGATTCTATATCCCTTCTTCCCCTTATTACCCTTCTTCCCTAGCCCCTAGCCCCTAGCCCCTAGCCCCTAACCGCTGAAAGCGGTTGCTATACAAGCTGAATTGTCATTATGATTGAACTCCTAGCCGCCCTCTCTGCGTCTGCGGCAGGGGGTATGAGAATAGCCCTACCCCTCCTTTTAATTGGTCTGTTGCGAAGCGACAATCTGTGGTCGCAAGTACCCTTATTGTCTGCCATCCACCCCCAAGTGGTGGTAGGAGTTTTAGTAAGTTGGTCGCTCTTTGAGCTATTTGCTTCCAAAAATCTTTTAGGTCAGCGCATTCTACAAATTTTTCAGCTCTTTTTGAGCCCTATTGTGGGAGCAATTATGGGAGTGGCGATCGCACAGGTGATGCTAATAGACGATAATCCTGCTGATAGTTGGCTAATTTGGATAATTGCTGTAGTTGGCGGTTTGTTGGCACTGGTGTTACAACTGGTTCAAGCCGGCTGGTTCTATCGGTTGCGGGGTTTACCAATCTGGGTAATTTTTGCCCAAGATACTCTCTGTATCTCTTTAGTTCTGTTTGCCTTTGATGCACCAAGACAAGGTGGATTAATTGCCTTAATGCTCCTCTGGTTTGCCATCCGCAGTTCTAAAGAGTGGTATCGTTGGTATAAATCCCAGGGAAAACCAGGTGCAAGAGGGAACCCCCGCCGGCATAAAAGAAATCCCGATTAATTTGGTAATTGGTAATTGGTAATTGGTAATGGCTAATGGAAGACAGGCTAATTACCCATCCTCCCCTGCTCCCCCACTCCCATATTTCCTAATATATTCCTTCGGTAATATCTCAACTCATTCTCCCTAAATTAGACATCACAATTTCTCTAATCCATTGATTCCTGATATTTTTTCAAAATTTCCGGGATGTAATCATAGCCATCAACACCAATTATAGGAATAATTTGCGATCGCTCTTGTTTCAACGCTGCTTCAAACCCATCTCCCAATTGACCTTGTAAAATTATTAACAAACCTGCCGGCTTACGCCACTCGCTAGCACCAATTTGCTCTAAAAGATACATACTCAAACAGCCAGTAAAAACAGCTTTCTGCAAATTTTCCGTGCTATAATAAGCTTGAGCAATATAAGCCAAATTCAAACCTTGCAAATACAAATCTCCCGAAACTTGGGCAGATTGCCAGCCGTTCGCCAGATATTTAATAGCTTCTTGGGGTTGTTCTAAAATCGTGTAAGCAATGCCAAGACTACTATAACAAAGAGCTTGACTTTGGCGATCGCCTAATTGTTCAGATAACTGCAAACCCCGCTGCAAATAGTTAACCGCACTCTCATAAATCTCTGGTTCTACTTCTTGCAATTGTCGAGCTTTAAACACTTCGCTATAACCTAAATTAGCCAAAGCATTTACTTCTCCTAATTTATCACCGCTTTGACGGGATAGTATTAACGCCCGCTGACTGAAATCAATAGCTTCTTCATAATTTTTTTGAGCTACATGAGTGCGGCTAAGGTGATTTAAGTTGGCAATTTCACAGGGTTTATCACCTTCTTTGCGGGCAATTTCTAATGCTTGTTGATGGAAGTTAATAGACCGATCGTATTGTCCCATCGCTCGCATGGAAGCACCGATAAGTGTAAGAATCCTAGCTTTAGCTTGGGTTCCTTCCACACGCCGTAGGGGTTCATCTAAATACTCTAAAGTATTCCGCAAATACTCGCCGGAAAAAGAGGCAAAAACTCCGCCGTAAAGCGGGAAATAGTCGCGTTGGGAAAATGCCCGCAGAACTTGCAGCGTTAGCTGGAAACAGCTATTTGCTAAAATTTCACCGCTGCGAGTTGAATTATTGAAGCCATTGGCTAATTGACACCAGATGGCTGCAAAGGTTAAAAAAGTAGAAATTGAAAGTTTTGCCCCTACTTTGGAGTCGTAAATCAGTTTGTCAAACCAAGCCACTAAACCCCGTTGCAAACATTGTAAAATTACGGCTAGTTCAATTAAATAACTTGGTTCTATATTACCTTGTTTTGCCGCAAATTCGGCGATCGAATGATTAAAGGAAATTGTGTTAAATAGTGCTTGTGGGAAGGAACTATTTACCTTTTTTGCCCATAATGCCCAAGGGCCGTTTTGTTCAGCAGTGCCGGCAAATCCTAACTGCCGTTGTTGATAAATCCAGCTTACGAGATCGGGTTCTAATCGCTGCCATGATGCTAAACCTTTAGTGATGCCAACGATGATTTGTTGTACGTCTTGTTCTGTGTCAGGATTAGCAATTTGCAGCATTTGTTGTTGCAGTGCTTTGGCTAATTGCTGTAATTGTTCGAGGGTGAGGGGGTGTTCTCGGTTGGGATCGATGATTTGTAATAATGTGAGTAGGCGATTGTTAGGTTCGGCGGTGATGATTTGTTGCACTGAAGATGCGATCGCACGGTCAACGCGGTTTTCTTTTTGCCAGCGTTCCCATTCGCCTTGAATGGTTTTGAGAGCTCTCAGACTGCGAGTTGCTTTAGCTTGTTTGAACTCGTCTTTGTCTGTTTTGAGTTGGTTTTCAATAGTGCCCAAGCGTTCCGCGAGACAGCGTTCAAAGATTTCGCCGCTGCCGGGGCTGATTTCTTGGATCAGGATTTGATATACTTGCTCTTTAGAGCGAATTTGACCTTTAAGGGTGATGTCTACGATCCGATCGATCAGGGCTAGATTGCGATCGCGCAGTGAGGGTAAATCTGACATAGTTTTAATTTTAGAATCGATGGGTTTGTTTTCATTTTCAGGGCTGATGAGATCGTGCGATCGCTTTGGAAAGCCCCTCCCAACTTTTTACCATCTCCGCTAAAAGTAATTATACAAGAAACATGAGGGCCCAGAAACCGGGTTTTTTACGAAAATACTTCGTTCGAGCCCGCAGATTTGGTAAAAAACCCGGTTTCTTTGGTCTAAGTGGGTAACTCCTGAAAGTGAAAGTCCTCTTCAGAAGACTAAAAACCTTACTGTATAAGCATTTTTCCCTGTTCCTTCTTCCTTCTTCCTTCTTCCTTCTTCCTTCTTCAACATTCTGGCCAAGCTGATGCAATCAACTCTACGCCAAACACTTCAGCAAAACTAGCCGCAACCACTGGCCGCATTCGATCCAGGTCAATGCCAGGGACAAACTCAGCTAAGCTACCCACAGGATAATCTGAAATACCACAAGGTACAATTTCCTTAAAACCTTGGAGATCGGGACAAACATTTAAAGCAAAGCCGTGCATCGTAATCCAACGACTAACTTTAATACCGATCGCGGCCACTTTGCGCCCCTCCACCCAGACACCAGTCAAACCAGGAATGCGATCGCCCTGCAAACCCCAGACCCCCAGCGCCCGAATCAGCACCTCTTCCAACTGTCGCAAATACCAGTGTAAATCTTGTTGATAGCGCCGCAAATTCAGAATCGGATAGCCCACCAACTGTCCCGGACAATGATAAGTCACTTCGCCCCCCCGTTCCACTCGGTGTACTTCCCAATTAGTAACCATCGGGTCAAACTTAACAAACTCCAGCGTCGCACCCTGTCCCAAAGTATAGACCGGCGGATGTTCCAGCAAAATTAACACATCTAATAAATCCGGGCGATCGCGACGTTCTTGCACCAACCGCCGCTGAACCTCCAAAGCCATAGCATAAGGCACTTCTCCCTGATTAATTAGCCAGCAGGGTACAGAAGCAAAAACTGATTCAGACAGAGTAGTAGGAAACATCCAAAAAATCAATAGGATTTTGATGCAAAATGAGTCAACTAAAATCAAGAATTGTCAAGGGATGCAAAAGATTCTAAAGCGATCTGTTTTGCAGAATACAAAGTGCTACTGTAAAACTATACCCAGATTAAGTAAGGAGGGGCTTTATGAAGCTTGTTATCCAGGGTAAAAATATTGAAATTACCGATGCGATTCGCGAATACGTCAATCAAAAAATTGACAAAGCCGTGAACCACTTTCAGACATTGACTACGGAGGTGGACGTACACCTAAGCGTAGCTCGCAACCCGCGAATCAATACTAAGCAGACTGCCGAAGTCACAATCTACGCCAACGGTAGCGTGATCCGGGCAGAAGAAAGCAGCGAAAGCCTCTATGCCAGCATAGACCTAGTAGCAGATAAAATTGCTCGTCAACTGCGGAAATTTAAAGAAAAACGTCAAGACAAAACCCATACTAATCCTAAAGTGGGCGATGTCGTAGCAGAGGAGCCGGTTGTCTCCGATCTGATTGGCGATCGCACACCAGAACTTCCCAGCGAAGTATTGCGAAGCAAGTATTTTGCCATGCCGCCGATGACCATGCAAGAAGCACTAGAACAGTTACAAGTCATCGATCACGACTTTTATATGTTCCGCAATGCCGAAACTGGTGAAATTAACGTGATCTACGAACGCAAACATCACGGCGGTTACGGCGTGATCCAACCCCGCAACGGTAACGGTAACAGCAATAATGGCAAAGTTGCTCACAACAACGTTCCAGCCGAAAAGTCAAAAGCTCCAAAGGCTTAAGGGATAGGGGGCAGAGGAGCGGGGGAGCAGGGGGGCAGAGGGGCAGAGGAGCAGAGGGGAAATCTTCGTCTTTCCTGTTCCCTCTCCATCCGCTCCCCTGTTCCCTCTTCACCCGCTCCCCCGCTCCCCCGCTCCCCCGCTCCCCCGCTCCCCCGCTCCCCCGCTCCCTATGCTAACTTTTGATCGCTTGCAGAGTTTTAAGAGCTTCTTCGACGTGAGCTTTGAAATTGAGCATCGAATCAAAGATGTGCTGTACAACTCCCTCCTGGTCAATTACATAAGTAACTCGACCAGGGAGTACCCAAAGAGTGGCGGGAACACCATAAAGTTGCCGAACTTTGTTTCCCGCATCGCTTAATAACGTAAAAGGCAAGTTATGCTTAGCTGCAAACTGCTGATGAGATTGCTGTGAGTCTTCACTGATGCCAATGACTTCTGCACCCGCATCCGAGAAAACTTCATAGCTATCTCGAAAAGCACAGGCTTCAGCCGTGCATCCAGGGGTGTCATCCTTGGGATAAAAATATACAACAACTGATTTTTTGCCCCGAAAGTCCTTGAGGCTGACTGGTGAGCCTGTTTGAGAAGGCAAGGTAAAATCCGGTGCAGTTTCTCCAACTTTTACTGGCATATTTGCTAAAATCGGTGGTTTAAGGGAAATGTTAACTTTTGTAATCTTATCGCGATCGGTAACAGTAGCACCTAATTTTTAGCAGCCACTACGCGATCGCCCATCTCAAAGATTTTGAGGTATTCACAATAACTTTAAGTAAAAGGTCAGCTAACTTTATCAACTCTTCAAATTAAAAACTTTACTGGCTCAACAAAAAGAGTGACAATAAGTATAGGTGTTATGGGAAACAGTTGCTCTGAGCCAAACTCTTTTTAGGTGTTTGATTGGTGAAGATTTCTTGATATCTGCAACCAAAAATCCTCTTAGGTTTGGTCAGAATTAACTGTACTTTTGTTGCAATCTGGCTGCTATCAAGTCAGTCAGAGTTCTACGGTGTCTTAACTCTGTGGGGGGGTGGGCACCTAAATCGCTTCAGGGCACAACAGGAAAACTCGGCAATTGTCGAGTTTTTTTGTGGATAAGCTATTACGCATTTAATTGGTATATTAATTCATCGACTTATTCTCCATTCCCTTACAGGCAAGAAGGGTTAGAGGGTTGGGGGGGTGGAGGGGTGAGGGGTGAGGGGGTTAGGCTATAGAAACCAATATATAATACAGTTTCAATGCGTAAGAGCTTAGACAATTTCTATACTGTCTGTTTTTGGGAGTTAGTGTGCCATAAGTTGTTTAACATTATATTGCAATATGGGAAAGCGTTGCGCGATCGCGCTCAATATTTCGCCTATATCGGGTGCATCCTCAGCAAGTGTTGAGTCATGCTTTCGCTCTTTCAAATCCTTTAAAATATTGAAGATGCCGATTGCTAGCAGTTCATCAGCATCCTTCAATAAACCCAACAACAAATTGAGATATTCTTTCCTACCAAGGTGGTAAATTGCTCCCATTAAGTCAGCTTTTATGCTGAGAGGAAGCTCTGAATTGAGATAGTCTTCTAGTTTGGGTAATATCTGCGGCGTGGCTAAAAGACCAATAGAATTAGCAGCATAACATCGTACTGGGTCGTATTCATTAGTATTAGAGAGTGAAAGCTCTAGAGTTTCTAAAGCTTCAGGTTCTCCTAAATACCCAAGGGCTTCTGCTGCTGATGCACGAACTAACCACCAATAGTCACTTATTAGCAAAGATTTTATAGCTTCAAATGCAGGAGTATAACCAAGCGATCCAAGAGCTTCGACTGCTTCACACCTAACCATTTCTTCTGGATCTTCAAGTAAAATCATTAGTTCAGGGCCAACAGTTTCTAAATCTTCTATTCCCATATACCCTAAAGCCTCAGCCGCACACGAGCGAATACCTGACTCAGGCGACTTAAGCAATCTTATTATTTTGGGGACAGCCTCATAAAAATCAGTACGAGGAAGCTCTATGAGTGCTTTTACTTGCAGTGCATAATCATCAGAATCACAATAACTTAGCAGCGTTTCACAGCTTAACTCATCCATTATTGTTACCTACTTTTTACGAGCCTAGTTTAACATAGACTTAATTTGTAACTTGAGAGGTGTTCTCCGTGCAGTACGCTTACATTAATTACATCGGCAATTTTTTACCAGGCTCACCTGTCAGCAACGATGAGATGGAAGACTATCTCGGAAAAATTGCCGATCGCCCCTCTAAAGTCAGACAACGTATTCTCAAAAGCAATGGCATTCAACAGCGCTATTATGCCATTAGCAAGGAACAAACAACTCTCTATTCTAACAGTCAAATGGCGGCTTATGCCGTGCGGGATGCACTCTCAAAATCCCATATCGAACCAGCTACCATTGACTTGCTTGCTTGCGCTACAACCATACCCGATTTATTAGTACCTGGATTTGCTAGCATAGTACATGGAGAACTGCCAGAATTACCTCCTCTAGAAATTGTTTCAACTCAAGGCGTTTGCTGTGCGGGAATAGCCGCTTTAAACTACGCCGCTTCTCAACTACAATTAGGCAAAAGGCGGACTGCACTTGCGGTTGCTTCTGAGTTCGCATCTCGCTTGTTCAAACACACTAAATTTGAAACCCAAACGTCAGTTAAATCCGGTAAATCTCTTCCCTTTGACACCGAATTTTTGCGCTGGATGCTCTCCGATGGTGCAGGCGCATTCTTGTTACAAAATCACCCTCTTACTACAGGAATTAGTTTAAAAATAGAATGGATTGAACTAATTTCTCACGCTAATGCTTATCCTCTTTGTATGTATGCCGGGTTAGAGAATGAAAACTCAAAAACAAGCTGGTTAGATTACCCCTCATACGCAGATGCAGCCGCAGCCGCAGCCTTTGACTTGCGCCAGAATATTCGATTGCTAGATAATGCGATCAAATTAGGAGTAGAAGGATGGCTGCGGTTAATTGCAGCAGGCCGCGTTAACCCCCAGGAAATTGATTGGTTGCTCTGCCATTACTCTTCCCACTTCTTCCGGGGGCAAATTGTGGAACTGCTAGAAAAAGCAGACTGTATGATTCCTGAAGAAAAATGGTTTACTAACCTTTATACCAGGGGAAATACAGGTTGTGCTTCGATTTACTTAATGCTGGAAGAACTCTTTAATTCTGGCAAATTGCAGCCCGGACAAAAAATCTTTTGTTTTGTACCAGAAAGCGGTCGATTTACTACTGCTTATATGATGTTAACCGTTGTGGAAAATTCCCCAGAAGTTACCGCAAGTGTTGATTTAATTGAATTGCCTGTCAGCTCTCCCCTTGACAGCTTTAAACCTGCACGGCTTGATTCTCCTCAAGCCTATTTATTGCGAGAATTAGCATTAGTTTGGCTAGAATTTGAGCGGAAATTGCGCTCCGTACCAATTCTACGGAAATTAAACAGCGGAGAATTTACCATTGAAGATTATAAAGCTCTGTTGCGAAATCTCCGGCCGCAAGTTGTAGAAGGAGCTCGTTGGATTGCTCGTGCTGCTTCTTACATGACTGATTTTCGCCTCCGCTCTACATTTATTGGCCATGCTCAAGACGAGCACCGAGATTTTCAAATGTTAGAGCAAAATTACGTTTCCGTTGGCGGCGAATTGGCGGAAATTGTAGGAAGTGAAAAGAATATTGGTAGCGAAGCTTTATCAGCATTTATCTTTCACCAAGCCTCCCAGGAAAATCCAGTAGACTTAATTGGGAGTATATTTATTATTGAAGGGTTAGGGAATCAGCTTGCTGGCAAGTGGGCGAAACAGATTCAAGAAACCCTGGGTTTGCGAGGAGATCAAGTGTCATTTCTAGCGTATCATGGAGTGAATGATGAATCGCATCTTGGTAAGTTGGAGGAATTAATTAATGCAGAATGGATGACAGACGCGATTGCCCGTCGCATTGTTAAAACCGCTCAAGTCACTGCTCGTTTATACTTACTGCAACTGGAGGAAATTCGCTAATGCAAATTATTCAACCTCAAGAGACTGAAAATCTAACAGAAGTTAAGAGCAATTTGCCCTACAGTCCTCAACCTTACAATCGCTTAAATCCTAATCATTGGGACGTGCTTTTTGTCGATCAGTCTATCCCTGTGGATTTAGTAGCGAAATCTTACATGATTCGGGATTTACACAACTGGACTCGCAGTTATTTACTAATTCCTATTAAGATAATTGCGAACTTGTTGCTGGCTTTAATTATGACGGTGAAGCGCTTGCTTCCCTTTCAATTTAGTGCTTACACTTTAATGCACAAGTCGGCTGCATTTTTCTTGAATAACTTTGTTTCTCCTGAAGCTTGTTATTTGATTGTGCGGCATATTTGTCTCGGTTCCAATATTGTCAATTTTTTGATTGATAACGGCCCAGATCCGCAGATTCAGAAATCAAATCTCTATCCGCGTAGTGTTGACGATTTAGCTAATAATGCTTTTTTGGAACATGACCTCATTCTCTATAATTTTGTTTGGGATTACAATCAAGCAATGCAAAAGAATCCTAATTGGTTACAGGAAATTAAAAAGCGCGGAGTTAACTACGATAGCATTCAACCTGCGGAAGTAGAAATTGATTTTAATACACGCCGCTGGTTCAGGGTTTTAGATTTGGAATCTGCGATTGAGTTGTTTAAAGTGTTTTATTCTCTTTGTTTAACTAGCGACGAGTTTGCGCGGGCAGTAATCTCGCTTCAGTTAGATGAGAACTTTGGTATTTATATCAGTCAAATTACGGATAATTATGACTGGAATCATGTGATTAGGAACCGTCAACCTCTGGCACCAAATAGTCCTTTTAATGCAGCTCGCGATTTGTTTTTACACGGTATTGTGTCGGAATATCTTTACCGCTATCTGGAGATTCGCAAGCAGATGGTAGAGTAAAGTTTAAATATTAGAAATTGAGTAGAGGGTGAGGTAGTGACTCAAGCTCGCGATCGAGGTGCAGTAATATAGGGGCGATCGCTACTCTTTTTTAGCTAGTTGGCTAAATAGTTGACAAATATTTAACTTTGTGGTATATAGTCCGAAGGACTAATATCAAATTTTAAATTGGTGAGGCGCGATCGCTTTTGGTTCTGAGTTGGGCAGCATAGAGATAGGTACTTTGTTAGTGCCGAGTTGGTAGCGATCGCATGGTATTGTGAATGGAAGGTTTAGGCAAAAAATACGATAAAGCCCGCGAAATGCGGAGTCAGCGGGTTAAGCAAATTTTTGTTTTGGTGTCGATTGTTTCCTTTGCTGGTTCTACGGCTTTTGGGATTGGTAAGCTTTTCTTAGAGGGTTTGAATCGGCCGCGACTTGTTCCGGCTCAGACTGTTAAAGAATTATCCTTGGCTGATGAGGAAAGGGGTTATGAGTTAGTTTTGCACCGGGAACCGGAGAATCAGACGGCTTTGGAGGGGTTGGCGGATGTGCGGATGCGGATGGGGAATAACAAGGGCGCTGTTGAGCCTTTGGAGAAGTTGGTGAAGTTGCATCGCGATCGGGCTGATTATAAGGTATTGTTGGGGCGGGTGAAGGGGAAGTAGGAGAAAGATTAGGCAGAGGGGTGAAAGGCGAGGATCGATAACTCTTTATTATTACAGTAAATTGATAAGTTTTAAATTAAATGGTTCTTCATAATTCAAATTGCTAATTTAGTTTCATAAAGGATTGAATATGGGCATAATACGCATGGGGCCGCCGACCGAAATTATATACAAACTGAAAGAAGTTTACGGGATTAATAATTTTATTGAAACAGGAACTTATCAAGGTCATACAGCATACTGGGCAAGCCAAATATTTGAACAAGTTTTTACAATAGAGTATTCTCAAGACATTTATCAAAAAGTTACAGAAAAATATTGTCATATCAAAAACATAGACTTTCTGTATGGTGATAGCAGAAACCTTCTTGATAGTACAGTATCACAGCTTGAAAGCTCGAGTTTATTCTGGCTTGACGCTCATTGGAGCGGAGGGCTAACTTATGGGGAAAGGGATGAGTGTCCCTTAATAGCAGAAATCGAAGTTATCAACTGCTCCGACTGCGAACACTTTATTTTTATTGATGATGCCAGATTGTTTTTATCTCCTCCACCGCAGCCCCATTTACCTCAACAATGGCCGGATATTAGTGCAGTTTTAAATTTGTTGAATTCAGGAAAAAACAGCCGGTATATTGTAATTGTTGA
Source organism: Kamptonema formosum PCC 6407 (assembly GCF_000332155.1). Taxonomy (GTDB): domain Bacteria; phylum Cyanobacteriota; class Cyanobacteriia; order Cyanobacteriales; family Microcoleaceae; genus Kamptonema; species Kamptonema formosum. The sequence goes on from NZ_KB235903.1 coordinate 906,407, forward strand.
TGATGTTATTATTGCTGTTCCGGCACTTGCCAAAGAACTAATTATTCAGTATTGCCAAGGTTTGAACACCAGCTTAGGCAATACACGCAGCGAGAAACAGGAACAAAGGAATCAAAGCACTGGCGCATCTGCTAATAGTATTAATAACGCAGAGTCTATAAATAACTATGAATTAAAAATTATAGAAAATTTTATTGCTTCAGGTAATGTGGTTTTCGATATTGGCGCAAACATAGGTAGTTGGACAACTCAAGTATTAAAAATATGCTCTGACGTTCAAATCCATTTGTTTGAACCTGCACCGCCAATATATCACACTCTTCTACAAAACCTAGCTGAACCGATTAAAAGCGGTCAACTCGTGTTAAACAACTTGGCAATAGCACACCAACCGGAAATTAGGGAATTTTATTATTACGAAAAATTTTCAGGGTGGAGTACATTTCACCGCCGATTTGACATTGAAAAACAATATAATATTGAGTCGCCTCAGCCATTTCGTATTTTAACAGCTACCCTTGATGATTATGTCCAAACAATGGGCATAAAGCGAATAAACTTCTTGAAAATTGATACAGAAGGCGGTGAGTTAGAAGTCCTTTATGGAGCAACTAACCTATTGCAAAAAGGCAAAGTAGATTATATTCAGTTTGAGTATGGTGGAACATTTGTCGATGCCAACATCACATTAAAACAAGTATTTGAGCGTTTACAAAAGTTTCGTTACACAATCTTTAAAATACTGCCCAATGCTTTACAAGCATTACCCCAGTTTTTACCGGAATATGAGAATTACGAGTATAGCAACTTTTTAGCCGTGAATGAGAGGTTCACAGCTTTGATTGGGAGTGAAGCACGAAATCTCCTTGATTTGCAGCAGCTTTGCATAAAACATTCTGTTACACCGCGCGGCATTATTCACATTGGGGCACACGAAGGCAAGGAAATTGCAAGATATCGAGCAATGAATGTGGAAAGGGTACTGTTTGTTGAAGCCAACCCTGCTGTATTTGAACGTTTGAAAACGAATATAGCTGGTTTGTCTAATGTGCTAGCGGTGAATTGTGTAATTAGCAATATCAATGGCATAAGCACATTATATGTAACTTCTATGGATCAAAGCAGTTCAATCTTACCCTTGAAGGAACATCAAAAGGTTTATCCAGAAATAAAGGAAGTTGAGCGTTTAGTTTTAGAGTCAAGAACCATTGATACACTACTACAAGAACTGCAACTAAATCCCGCTGATTTTAATATCTTAAACATTGATATTCAAGGTGCAGAGCTGTTAGCTTTGCAGGGAGCAACTAACCTTTTTAAACACATAGAAGCAATTAACACGGAAGTTAATTATGAAGAATTGTATGAAGGATGTGCTTTAATTGATGATATAGATGATTTTTTAGAGATTCATGGTTTCGATCGCGCCGCAACTGCAACACCATACCATCCATCTTGGGGCGATGCGTTTTATGTGAAAAAGCCAGTAATTACAATGTCCACGCTTGGCAGAAACGGGCGGTTTGCCAATCAAATATTTCAGTATGCTTTTTTGACAATATACGCAAAAGAACATAACTTGAGAGTAGAGACACCAGCTTGGATTGGTCAGTATTTGTTTGGATGCAACGAGCCGCCGATATCTCAGCATTTACCTGTAATTAGCGAAGAAACTAATAACCTTTTAGAAGCTCGCATACCTAATACAAAAGAAATATTTAAAAATGTGGATTTCTGGGGCTATTTTCAGTACCATACAAAGTATTACGCAGCCCACAAGGAGTATTTTCGGTCTCTGTTCCAACCTGTGCCGGCAATAGAAACTCAAATGAAGGAGGCGTTGGATTGTTTGCGATCGCGCGGCAAAACCCTTATCGGTTTGCACTTGCGGCGGGGAGATTACGGCTACAGCCATTTCTTCATCGCGCTGAGCGAATGGTACAAACAATGGCTAAAAGGTTTGTGGGAAACCCTCGACGAACCAATACTATTTATTGCCAGCGATGAACCGGAAAAAGTTTTAAGTGATTTTGAGGAGTATAATCCTGTCACGACTAAAGATTTAGGTTTGGAGTTACCGGAAGCAGAATTTTATCCAGATTTTTATTTATTGAGCCAGTGCGATATCACAGCAATTTCCAATAGCTCATTTTCCTTTGCAGCTTGTATGCTCAACGAAAAAGGCAAATATTTCTTTCGTCCGCATTTGTCCGCTCAAAAACTTATTCCTTTCGATCCGTGGAATAGCGAAACGATTTTGCGTAATTATATGCCAATTAACTTTTTGACAATCGTCCTCAACGGTCAGCCTTTTATCCGCTACCACATAGAAGTATTTAAACAACTGCCCTTCAAGTGGCACTGGCATATTGTTGAGGGTGTAGCTGAGCAAAAACACGATAGTGCTTGGATGCTGAAATTCGGCGGGCAGATTACCGACGATCTTCACGCTCATGGCCGTAGCAAGGACGGGACAACAGAATACTTAGATGAACTAGCGCAGCTCTATCCAGAGAATATAACAATTTATCGGAAACCTGCGGGAGTTTTCTGGGATGGAAAACTAGAAATGGTCAATGCACCCCTGGAAAGCATTAATCAGGAGTGCTTGCTGTGGCAAGTAGATGTAGATGAACTGTGGACTGTTGAGCAGGTTTGTACTGTTCGGCAAATGTTTACAGACCATCCAGAAAAAACAGCAGCTTACTACTGGTGCTGGTTTTTTGTTGGAGAAAACCTAGCTGTAAGCACTCGTAAATGTTATTCTCAGCACCCCCAGCAGGAATGGTTGCGGACTTGGAGGTATAAACCGGGAGCAAGGTGGAAAAGACATTCGCCCCCCTGCTTAGTTGAGCCTTTGGCAGACGGTGAAGTTAGGGATATTGCTACTGTCAATCCTTTTTTCCATGAAGAAACAGAAAGGCTAGGCTTGGTGTTTCAACACTTTGCTTATGTGACACCTGAGCAACTACGCTTTAAGGAACGCTATTACGGTTACAAAAATGCAGTGACAGAATGGATGTCTCTGCAAGATGCAAGGAGTTTTCCCGTGCGTCTAGGCAATTATTTTTCCTGGGTGTCAGACGGAACGCTGGTTAATGTCGTAGAAGCACTGGGAATAGCACCGATCGCACGGCGAGAAAAGGATAGTAATGAGTGGCATTTCGTGCAGCCAGAAAAGATGCAAAGGCAAACTGCGCTTGCCCAACAGCCCCCTACGATTATTGTGGACGGCGTGTTTTTCCAGCTTTACAATACGGGAATTGCTCGCGTGTGGCGATCGCTCTTAGAAGAGTGGGTGAATCAGGATTTTGCTAAGCATATAATTGTGCTCGATCGCGCCGGAACAGCACCAAAAATACCGGGTATTAATTACCGTCCTGTTCCGGCTTATAGTTATGACAGCACAGATGCCGATCGCGAAATGCTCCAGCAAGTTTGTGACGAACAGGAAGCAGACTTATTTATCTCGACTTACTACACAACCCCGATCGCCACAACCTCTGTATTCATGGCTTATGATATGCTTCCCGAAGTATGGGGGGCTAACCTGGACAAGCCAATGTGGCGAGAAAAGCATCGCGCTATTAACCACGCATCAGCTCATATTGCAATTTCTCAAAATACCGCTTCCGATATAATCAAATTTTTCCCAAATATTGCTGAGGAGTCGATCGCCGTAGCTCATTGTGGAGTCGCCAGCAGTTTTTCGCCAGCAAATCAAGAAGAAATTAGCTATTTTAAGACCAAGTACGGGATATTCAAACCTTATTTCCTTGTGGTGGGTGCTGGAGATGTTCATAAAAATACAGATTTGTTCTTTCAAGGTTTTGGTCAACTTCCTACAAGACAAGCATTTGATATTGTCTGTACGGGGAAACGTTTCCCATTTAAAGATGAGTTTAGAGAATATACATCAGGCAGTGCAGTTCACATACTGGAACTCAGCGATCGCGAGTTGAGTTTCGCCTACTCTGGTGCAGTTGCTCTCGTTTATCCTTCAAAATATGAAGGTTTTGGTCTACCCATTTTAGAAGCGATCGCTTGCGGATGTCCCGTCATTACTTGTCTTAACGCTTCTATCCCTGAAGTTGCTGGTAAAGCAGCCTTATATGTGAGCGATACTGACTTTAACGAGCTTGCAAAGGCACTTTGCGAGGTACAAAAGCCAAATGTCCGCAGAGCTTTAATCGCAGAAGGACTAGAACAAGCCAAAAAGTTTTCTTGGTCAAAAATGGCAAGGGTAGTTAGCACGACTTTGATAGATGCTGCTTTCCCAGCTTTAAAGCTGAGGAAAATTAATTTAATCATTTTCCCAGATTGGTCAGCATCAGAAGAGTCTATTGGCACAGATTTGACAAAAGCGATTAGGGCGATCGCTACTCACCCTGACAGAATGAAGATGACATTACTCATAGATACTGCCAACATTTCTGAGGATGAGGCAAATCTAGCTTTATCAGGCGTTGCCATGAATCTTTTGATGGAAGAAGATTTAGACGTTACTGAATTTGCCGAAATATCGTTAGTGAGAAATTTGGAGCAAAGGCAGTGGGATATTTTACTCGGTAGAATACAAGCTAAACTTGCTCTGGAGAACGAAAATGAACAGGCGATCGCAGCCATCAAAGCAGAAAGCATCCCTTCCTGCGATGTCGATAGCTTTAGCAACAGGCGAGCTGTTCAGTCAGAAACAGGAGATTGGAAGTTCATTTCTCCCCAGCGAGAATCTCTGACAAATCCTCAAACAGAAACAGAGTTTCAAGAACAATCACCTGTAGATTGCTACTTAGAATATATTAAAACAAATTGTCCAAATCTAGATTTAAATACTTGGTTGGGCATAAAGTCAAGTCTTGAAACTACATCTTGGGACAATCCTTTATCCGCAGTAGATTTGAATAATTTTGCTGTTGTAGCCTTAATACAAGCCGAAGGTTGTCCAGACTTATCTGTCAAAGAACTCTATTTTAATATGGCATTAGAAGCTTTAAATAGAGGAGTAGACTTACGGGAGCATCCTCTCTGTACTGCTCATCTTGCTGTAACGCTTGGCATGACAGGAGAAATATTAGAATCCAGTCAAATTTCACTGGCCTCATTTATCGATACTCTCCACTATGCTGATAGCTCTGTTAATAACATTCAGCCCGCTATTGTATATTTACCTGAAAAAAATAACAATTTGAGAAGTTACCGCAACGAAAATATTACTCAAATTATACAAGCAAAAGAGGGTTATACTCAAGCAATTATGTTGTTGACAGAAGTGCTGTGTCGGTCACTACTTGTCTCTTACAACACGAGAGGAATTTTCATCAAAAACTTAGCATCTCAAGTTTTCCCTGATTCCATTTCAATCAATTTAACGCTGGGAATATCAAGCTTGATAAACAATCTATGGGAAGGGTTGTTATACCTGCACCGCGCTAGACAGAAAGCTCCCGATTCAGCACCGATTTTGCAAGCACTCTACCTCGCCTACAAAAATTTAGAACAGACAGAAAAAGCAAATTACTGGCTAAATTATGCGCGCAATTTATACAAAAATAAAACTCATTCTCTAGAGTGGAGATGGACAGAATTAAACTTGGAAAGTTATTTCACTTACGTGCCATTTGATGGCCAAATGTTATTGGCGGTTGAATCAAATTTCCAAAGTTATGCGACTGGAGTATTGATTTCAGAAGGAGACTGGTTTGAAAAAGAAATGGAATTTTGGCGCAATTCGATCAAACCAGGCATGACGGTTATAGATGTGGGTGCGAATGTGGGGGTGTACACCTTTAGTGCAGCTCGCCGCGTAGGATCTAGGGGTCGTGTTTTAGCAGTCGAACCTTTTTCAAGCTGCGTTCGCTGTTTACAAGAAAGCTGTAAAATCGGTAAGTTCGATTGGGTGAAAGTTTGCGCCGGCGCTGCGAGCGATCGCGAAGGAAAAGCTCGGTTGTCTCTTTTTCGGGCCAGTGAACTCAACAAAATTGTGGTTGGCGAATCGGCTGAAAAAATGCAGCCGGGCACCTTTGAAGATGTTACCTGCTTTACTCTCGACAGCCTAATTGAACGAGAAAATCTAAGCACAGTAGATTTTCTCAAGATAGATGCAGAAGGACATGAACTCTCTGTATTGACTGGCAGCGACAAAATTTTGTCTGAATTTTCCCCTGCAATCCTTTATGAAAATACCGACGTAGGTCAACGCAGCAATCTAGCTGCTGCTGATTATCTCAGAGGTAGAGGATATCGATTATTTATCTATCAACCTTATCTGCAAAAACTGCTTCCTGTAGATTCTGCTGAAGATTTGCAAGGAAACCTTAATGTCATCGCTTTACCTAGCCATCTTAATGATTTATAATCTCTAAATCTATCCGAAAAATTTTCATAATTCAAAGGGATTCCTTATGCCTGTTTTTCTCAACAGTTTGAAAAAAAGCGGTCATTTAGACCGGATTTACATGACACTCTGTAATATTGGCTGTCGTAAATTAACAAGCGAAGATGACTACGGCAGCCAGGGATGGAATATTTTTGCCCCTCGGCTGACTATTTACGGTTTTGATGCAGATGCAGATGCTTGCGAAGCGGCCAATGCTGACCTTGAAGTACGACAAGTCAATTGGACTGAAAAACATATTCCTTTAGCTTTAGCAAAGTCTGTAGGTGAGTCTACACTTTATGTTACACAACATCCTATGTGCAGTTCGCTTTATCCACCTAATGAACCTTACTTGGAGCGTTTTTCTGGACTACCCGAACTTGTAAACTTAGATTTTTGTATGGAACTTGAAACCACCACTTTAGATAAGTTTTGCCACCAGGAAGGAATTGATGAAATAGATTTCCTACAAATTGACGTTCAAGGTGCAGAACTTCAGGTTTTAGAAGGTGCTGCGGAAATCTTAAAACGAAGTGTGCTAGCGGTTCAGGCTGAAGTAGAATTTTCACACTTATACTCAGATCAGCCCCTGTTTGCTGATATTGACACCCATCTTAGAAAACAAGGTTTTACACTATTTGATTTAGAACCAGCATATCGGCTTCGCGCTAGAACACCTATTAGCTCAGCAGTCAGAAGCGGTCAATTGCTTTGGGGAGATGCTTTTTATTTTCGGGATCTAATTCAACATGACCTTGACAGTCCCTTAAAAACACCAGATAAAATTCTCAAGTTAGCTTGCCTCGCCGATCTTCTGAATTTTCCCGACTATGCTCTAGAGTTACTAGAGTATTTAACTTTGCAGTACGGCAACAACCCTAACTATAACTTTGCCAACAATATCGTTGAAAGTTTGGCTCAATTTCCAGAGCTTGTCAGTCAAGGACTAGGTTCCCTGCCTATCGTGGTCAGAATTCAAGATTACATTGGTGATGGCGATGTTGACTTATTCCAGGCAAGTCAAGCGCTCAATCAGCAGTCAATTTCTCCTTTTGATTGAAAATACTCTTATGCAGCAGCAACGTCATTGAAATCATCTCCTTTGGAAAGGCAATTCAATAATGCTAGCTTTGGAGATAAATTTCCCACATTTGCTCATAAGCTTTTTCCATCTCGCGAGTAAACTCCTGAGCATTCCAAAGCGGAGAAGTTTGCCTTGACTGTCGCAGTTTCCACGAAATTTGCTGCCGCAAAGCTGCATCTTTTCCTAAACGAATTCCCCATTCTATATATTCTTCATCAGTCCAAGCAATACCCTCTGTCACCCCCGCATTCATCATCATAGTGTAGCTGTTGCGAGCTGCAAACTGCTGGCCGACTCGCGTCACTAAGGGAATACACATCCAAAGAGTTTCTAGAGTGGTTGTGGCTCCATTATAGGGATAAGTATCCAGAACTACATCGGCAATACCTAAGTTAGCTCGGTGAACTTCCTCTGAACTAACTGCTGGCAAAAATCGCAAGCGATCGCCCTCCAAACCCTCTTCTTCTGCTAGCTGGTTAAATAATTTTTTAATTGAATTTTGGTCAGCCCCGCCTTTAATTAAAAAGTAACTGTTAGGGACTTCCTTCAAAATCTTCACCTGTAATCGCGCTGTATCTAGATGCCGTTTGTACCCAGTCTGGCTGCTGAGGTATATGACTGCATTGCTCGGAATATTCAACCGATCGCGGCGTAAAGTCGGTACTCCCACTTCAAAACCATCCACAGCTATGTAAGTCTGGGGCAAGCGCCAAATTTTTTCACTATAATAATCTTGAGCAGACTCCGGTACAACGTAAGGATCGGCAATAAAATAGTCGATTGCAGGCAATCCTACAGCATCCCAACCTAGCCAAGTAACTTGTATCGGTGCCGATTTCATTGCCATCACTTCACAGTTCACATCTAAAGTAATACTGTCAAGTTCGATCAGAATGTCAATTTCGTCTTTGTCAATTTGCTCCGCAATATTTGTGCTGACTATCCCGCAGCGATACGGCTTATCAACATGATTGACATACCAGTTTTGTAAAAAGTGTTCTTCCTCTTTATAGCCGATAAAGTAGCCATGAATTTGAAAGCGATCGCGATCGTGATGCTGAAACAGCCATCGCGCTAGCCAGCCCACAGAATGTCTCCTCAAGCAGTGGGATAGGTAGCCAATCTTCAGAGGCTTGCCAGAAACACCAAGGCTCTTGCGAACTAACTGTCGCTGCAAGTATCCCTCTATCTGCTCCTTAGCATAGTTTTGAACGTTGCTCTGGCACAGTTGAGCCAATTGATTACCTATTTTTCTGTTATTTTTCGGATCGTCCTGAAAATAGGGGAAAAAAAAGCTGGTAACAAATAAGTCACAGACTGTAGAGGATGGTAGCGAGGTCGGACATTCAGCTATTAGCAACTCTAAGAGCGAGTGGAGGCGCTCGAGCGTCGAAATCGCTTCAGACCAATATCCGCCCGCACTCATCAACCCCCGTAAAATTAAGTGAGTCGCGTAAACTTTGGCGGGTACTTTCTGTTGTAATGAGTAGAAAAGCTTCGCTGTTTTTATGCCTTCATCAAATTCACCTAAATTTTGATAAAAACTCGCCATGTGGCGGACTAACTCTGGCTGCTCAGGAGCTAAACGCAAACCTAATTCAATATAGTTTATTGCTAATCTAGGTAACTTTAAAATATACCCAAGTTCAACACAGGTTGCAATAATAATGTTAATATAAATTTGAGGATTGTGGACGTGAGCTATACAGGTTTCTGCAAACTTCAAAGCGGACGGGTGTGCAGAAATACAATCCAAAACTCTTTGCAACACTTGCATCAATTGAACCGTGTCTGCTACTACTATCCCTGGCTCCAACTCCAGCAATTCAATCAAGCCTGTAGAAGTCAGTTCCTCTGGTGTAAACGTCTCAAGCCGGATAGAAAGCTCGATCGCACGCAACAGGTTATTAATGTCTGCCGGATTTATTTCCCGGATGTGTTGCCGGATCGCCCAAGCAAGGGAGTACTCTGACAAGCCCTCTCGCCGATCGGCTTCTTTTTGCAGCACCTCAACCAATTCTGCTGTCCATTCTTCTGTTAGTTCTGGCTCGCCCTCTGCCATACCCAGCAGCCAAGTTGTCTGAGCTTCTGTTTCTTGCCCCTGCAACAGCAACATCAACCCCAAGTGCCAGTAGTAGGACTTGATTTCCGGCTCCGTTGCGATTGCTTGCTCGTAGAGGTTTGCAGCCTGACTGTAATTCCCTTGAATTAAATATTGATTAGCCTGTTGCTGCCAATGACTAGGACTATTGGATGAAATATTTTGTAAATAAGTTGTCATAGTAGCATATCAGTCTTATCTTCCCTGAATATCTATCTAAGGCAAGTTCATCATTTAATAGCAATGGGTAGTGTAGCTTACACTACCCACTTTTTGACAATGTTCAGATTAGGCTTGCAGGAACAATACTAACTTTGACACACTTCTTACTTGGAAACTATCTACTTCGACACTACTGTCCAACTGGTATTATTACAGTTTATGTTATCAGCAGCAATGGTCGCAGCATCCGCTGCGCCCGCCGGCGCAGCAACGCCTGCTGCTGTACTTTCGCACAGGACTGCCGTGCTAGTTTTCTCAGTACCACCTTGTTGAATTAGTGCTACTGCTCCCAAGTAAGATTTGAGTACGTTGCTTTGACCGTGTGCTATATTTGCTACCACAGTGGTATCTGTAGCAAGAGTCGGAGCTGCCTCTGTTGCAGCCGGGATAATAGAGTATGTGTAGTTCTGAGTCTGTGTTTTAATGCCAAGCCCTAACCCAGGAACAAAACCGATAAATTTACCGCTTTCAGCGAAAGACGCTTGCTGAGCGCGGTTCATCGAACCACCGTACTGCTTCGCCTCTGATTGCTTGGCTTTGTTAGCTTGGTTGAGGAAGGAAGGCAAAGCAATAGCAGATAGAATACCGATGATGATGATAACGACTAGCAGTTCAATCAGGGTAAAACCCTTATCTTGTCTTTTTTGATTGAGGTGTTGCAAGAATCTGGCTTTAAATTCAGTTTTCATTGGTTGTTTCTCCTAGAAGGGTGGGATGCTTGATTTCTAACTCTTGTATGTAACTTACCCACTTCCGATCAACTTCATATCACTGCCCACAAAAATGTTTTTAGCAGCCTCAGTGAAAGGTACAGGACTCTCAAGAACGCTCCAAAAGCACGTACAGAAAGACTTCTAGGCTCATCAAGAGTTCCTTGATTTCATTGAAGGCTCTATCCTGATTCACAGGTTCAAGGGTTACAAGGTCTACGGGTCTAAGCTTGAGCCAGCGCTCCGCTAAGGAGATCGCTGGCTGCGCGCCCTCCCACAGAGGTAGCAAGCAAGCCGCCATACCGCTCTCTATCAAAATCGGTACTAAGGTTGGCGAAGTAACATAACGGCTAATCTCGAAGGAACTCTGGTTAGCTATAGATTTAATCAAATCTTCTTTTAACTGGGGAGTGCTGAGCTGAGGATGTAGATGCACCTTTGCCTGTTGCCAGTCAGCCACAGTCCATTCCGAAACTGGTAAAAAAGACTCAGCTTGGTTGGGAAGACCGCACCAGAAGTCTATCAAACGATGGATTGGATGTAAAAGTTCAAATAGGTGCAGCCGTTGCTCGACAGGAGTTTCTGGCAAGCTCATTGCCAGAAACGCAGGTAGGTTATTTGGCTCGTTGAACAAATCCGTCAAGTCCCACAACCGCCAACTCACCATACTAATAAATTCTAAATCAGCAGCTCTTAATGCTGAAAACACTTCAGGTATAGTATAGCCTTTATCCCCCAGCAGCAAATAGTTAGCCAGCATCCATTCTTCATTTTTTTCGGATGGAGAATTCCATGTTGCTTCCTTAATAGCCACGTCATTCTTTAGAGATTGTATAACTTCTTTAGCTAACTCTATTTCCATCTCTCTAGGGTTATCCTCCATAAATCCCATGATTTTGAATACTTTTTGAACTGCAAAGAAAGAACGTCGCTGTAGGGAACTGTGGAGGTTTGTCCGAATTATTCCATCCGGTTTCAAAACTGCTTTCATAGCTTGCAATCCGACAACTGGGTCTGGCAAGAGATAAAGAACCTCGTCACAGTTGATATAATCAAACTGTTGGTTTAAGCTAGGCAGTTCCTCAATTGACAGAGCCTGAAAGTCAATATTCTCAAACCCGTGATATTGCAAGCGCTGTCGGGCTAGATTAACAGACTCTTCTGATAAATCGATACCCACAATTTTGGCTCCGGGATTGGCTTCTGCCAAAATTAACGATTTGTACCCGCTACCACAGCCGGCATCTAAAATAACTTTTCCTTCGGTTTCTATAACTTTTTGATTTCTTATATAGTAAGCTGTTGCCAAATTATGGATATAGAGAGTCTGATAGTTATTCTTAGGAGATGTCTCTAGGGGAATTCTAGGATAAGGGGCATTATCAAATTGTTGACGAATTTTATCTATTAATTCTGATTCTTTGCTGTCCATTCTGAATCGCTCCTGATACTGCTAAATTGTGCTGGGGTACTACCTATTCTAAGATGTAAAGGTATCTCATCCGCACCTCGTTGGGAAAAAGCGATTGCCCACTCCCCATCTACAAACTGCCAGTCCAGCCGCAACACATACTTGCAATAATAATCTCAATAGCAGCTTATACAAGTAACTACCACCTCCATGAACACCAACATCAGCCCGATCCTCAAAATATTCTCCCTCTCCGCCGCTCTCTCCCTGACCATCAAATACGGCGGCCCCAGCTTATCCGTACCCTCTAGCAATGCGATCGCCCTCATCGCCATATTAACCCCTAGCATTATCCTAGCAGCACTCCTGGGCTGGAGAGCCCTCAAGCCAGTGAAATCAAGCTGAACTGGGGAAATGCGATCGCCATCCTCTGCTAAGCTGTAGATATCTCTGGGATTTTATGGGCAATAAAAATCACAAAAAAGCAATTCGTTCGCTTAATAAGCGCATTGCTGAACATCAAGAAAAGATTAGAATAGAATCTGAAAAGCATTCTCCCGATGAAGGTTTAATTAAGCATTGGGAAACTGAGATTTTCGCCTTTAAGAAAGGTATTCAACAAGCACTAAAACGATTAGGGAAATAATGTTATGCAAATTCGAGATCGCACCCTTCCTATTGCAAGTTCTACTCTACGTACATTAATTAGAGAGTTAGGCTCAGAATGCCAAAATGTCACAGCGTTAATCTATCAGCTTCAGTCACCTCACCTGAGTGCTAGACAACAAGCCGAAATTCTCGCAGAATTGCTCTCTTCTGCAATTCATTTGAACGTTCATTGCGGAGAAGATTTTCAGACATTAATAGCCGAGGAAATGGAAAAATTGCCTGATGATGATGAACAGGAGTAAAAAGTTAAAACATAAAAATGCGATCGCCGGTTCATAAAAAATTAGCATAAAAAAATTAACTGAGGCGGGTTTACTGGCTTTCTGGTTTGTATAGTACACTTTGGCGAACCTGCCTGCCAATTTCCCAACACATTGCACTATACTGTATAAATATCCCAAGCAACTGAAACACTCACCATGATTCAAACCTTACAAAAAGCAGTATCATTCGATGAATTTATTGACTGGTATCCAGAAAATTCCGAACATCGATATGAACTATACAACGGAGTAATTGTCAAGATGGCACAACCATTAGGAGAACACGAAGAAGTTACTGGCTTTTTAGTAACAAAGCTGGTTGTAGAGTACGAAAAACTCAAACTTCCTTATTTCATTCCCAAACAAGCGTTAGTCAGAGCACCCGCTAGAGAGTCAGGCTACTTGCCAGACATTCTGCTCTTAAATCGCCCTAATTTAGCATCAGAACCGCTGTGGAATAAAGCTTCAACGGTTACTCAAGCTATTTCAATTCCTTTAGTAATTGAAGTAGTCAGCACTAATTGGCGAGATGATTACTTTAGTAAATTTGCTGATTATGAAGAAATGGGCATTCCCGAATACTGGATTGTAGACTATCTCGGCTTAGGCGGTAAACGGTTTATTGGCAATCCCAAACAACCCACAATCGGTGTCTGTGAATTGGTTGACGGCGAGTATCAAATTAGTCAATTTCGGGGAAGCGATCGCATCATATCTCCAACTTTTCCAGAATTGCAAGTGACGGCCGAACAAGTTTTTAAAGAAGGGACTAGGGGCTAGGGACTAGGGACTAGGGAAAGAGGAAGAGAGAGGGAAATGGGGAGGATGGGTAATTAGCAATTAGCCATTAGCAATTAGCTATTAGCCATTACCAATTACCAATTACCAATTACTAATTACTAATTACTTTTAAACTTAATGCGAACCATAGCCGAAATTAACGACAAAATCAGCCGTCAGCAAGCCGTAGTCTGGACAGTAGAAGAACTTAAAGCTAGAGTCGCCGAAATCGGCACAACCCAAGCAGCCAAAGAAGTAGACGTAATTACTACAGGCACGTTTGAGCCGATGGAATCCTCCGGGGCGATTGTCAATCTGGGACACACAGACCCCCCGATCAAAATTCGCTCCTGCTGGCTAGATGGCGTTTTAGCCTACTCCGGCTTCGGGGCTGTAGACCTCTACCTGGGAGCCACCCAAGTTGCCGAAGACGGCGAAGAATCGCGGGAACGGGGCGGCGGCCACGTCATCGAAGACCTAATCGCTGGCAAACCCGTACAACTACGAGCCGTAGGCCAAGCCACAGACTGTTACCCCCGCGCCTCCTTTGAAACGACCATTACCCGCGACACGATTAACCAGTTTTACCTATTTAATCCCCGCAACATCTACCAAAACTTTATCGTGGGCGTGAATGGAGGCGATCGCACTCTTTACACCTACCTCGGCCCCCTACAACCCCATCTCAGTAACGCCGTCTACTCCAACCCTGGAGCCATTTCTCCCTTGCTAAACGACCCAGATTTACAGCTTGTGGGTATCGGTACGCGCATTTTCCTGGGCGGTGCGATCGGCTATGTTACCTGGGAAGGAACGCAGCATTTCCCACTACAAAAACGCCTTCCTAATCGCACTCCCATTGGCCCCGCCGCTACGCTAGCTTTAATTGGTGATGCTAAACAGATGAACTCCAAATGGGTACGGGGTTGTTACTTCAAAAATTACGGCCCATCTATAATGTTAGGAGTTGGGATTCCGCTGCCAGTTTTAAATGAAGAAGTAGTTGCCCGTTGCGCCATACAAGACAAAGATATTGTAGCACCAGTAGTAGATTTTGCTATCCCTCGGCGGGTGCGTCCTACCTTTGGTTTAGTTACTTATGCTCAACTCAAAACAGGCCGTATTACTATTGAAGGTAAAACTGTCAGAGTGGCTCCCCTTGCTAGTTTTTACCTCTCCCGTCAAGTAGCTTTGGAACTTAAAGCGTGGATTGAGGAGGGACAATTTACCCTGACTGAGCCAGTTGCTCACATTCCGATGGAAAGGGCTTTTTTGCCTCAAGATTTATGGGGTAATCAGGTGAGAATTGACTAAATTGAATAGAAATGTTATAGTCAGTATAATTCAATCACTGCGATACTAGATCGACATGAAAATCAACCATAATCCCCTCGATTTTCTAACGACCAAAGTGCAAGAAACTATTGCCGATACCCAAAACTTAGCTAACCAAATCGCTGCTCAAGTTCAGGAAAGTGCAACTGTAGTCACGGCGTGGGTAGAATCAGCGCCAAGTTCAATTGTTGGTGCTGGGGCGATCGCCACTCAAGAAGCTTTCAAAGTTGCCCAAAATATCCGTTTTGAGAACCTGCCAACACAGTTGCAATTCAAATTTGCTAGGGCAGGTATGCGCGACGGAATGCGAAATGTTCAAGAAGCAGCAAAAGTATTTGAATCCATACCCGCCCAAATTCGCGCCCAAGGGCCAGAAGCAATTCGCAATTTTTGTCAAGATAAAGATTGGAGTCACATTCAAGCATACGTCAATGGAGGGGGAAACGAAGCTGCTAATGGGATTTTTGAATATTTTTGGGTAAATCGCCAGCGTGGTGGTGTAGACATGACTGCCGAAGAATTAGCAGTCGCGAAGAAAGTCTTAGCTGATGCTGCCTTTAAAGCAGCAGTTGTCGAAATCGTTGGGGCAACAATTAAAGGGGCGATCGCAGCAGCAGTAATTGAGTTAGTATTTTCCATCTTAGAAAACTCCCTGTTGTGTGTTGAAGGCAAAATTACACAGTCAGAGTTAGTCCAGCAAGTCGCCACTGCTACCGCCAAAGCTGGGATTGCTGGCGGTGTGATGACTGGTATTCTGTTAACAATCTGTATGATCTTTCCCCCGATTGCCGCGCTTTTAGGTGCCGCTGCGATGCCCTTGGCAGTTGCAGGTATTGGTTTTATGGGAATTCGCGCTTGGGAAATCTTTTGTCATAGCGATCGCCTATTTGGTATCACCGAACAAACACAAAAATTTCTGGGGATGACGGAAGCGACAACTTAAGTGAAATTTTAACCCACATTCCGCAGATGTGGCTTGGATTTTTTTATCAGTTGTGAAAGCTTGGAGCCAATATGCTTTTGGGTTGAACTTATGCGGTTTTAGCGTTACAGGAGCCTGTCAAATTTACCTAGATTAAGTAAGTTGAAAAAATTGACTTTTTCTAATATATTCATGTCGCTATTTTATCACTTCAACTCATCTTTTCAACCAAGTCAACTCATGCCAAGAGCAAATTATCTTGACTCATAAATGAGGATTATTTACAAATATTTATACCTTAATACCAATCATCATCCACTTGAAAATATTAAATAGTATTGACAGCAATACTGCCCTAAATGCTTTAATACAACTTGACGGTCTGGGGTTAAATTGCTGACTTGCTTCTCTCCATTTATAGTCACTAAATGCACCGCCTGAAACATCTGAAATATCCAGCGCATTGTCGGCTTATTGGTTAATTTCTTCACTTGATTTTTTACCCCCTCATTGGTGACTTCTAATTGTTGTCTCAATTTTCTTTGAGCTAGGTTATACACTAACAAGCACAGTCCCATTATCATTCCAATTGCTTCCACTCGCTCCGGCTTTTTCACAAATACGCTTGACGTAAAAAATAACGGATCTTTGATAAATCTAAATCCTCTCTCGTTACTTTGCTGCGCTTTGTATTCCGATAATACCTGTTGATTACTCACGGATTTTGTGTCTAAGATATTCGTGGCTAATATAAATCTCCCAGCTTTGACTTTTTCCGCTTCTATTACTGATTTTTGGGTTTCTATTTTACCTGTAACTTGATAAACTATTGTCTTGGTCTGGCTCTCTATTTTCGGCTTGATTTTCGTTTTTTTTACGGGCTTTTCTCGGTATTCAATTTCGGCAAGCTGGTGATATTTCCAAGACTCTGATAACCGTTTTATTGCCATATCTGCATCGGCAATACAAGCAAACTCTTGTTTGAATATCTTACGCAATGAGGCTTTGGCTAATTCTAACTGTTTCGCTACGTGCTCGGATATTTTTTTAATGGCTGCTTGTTTTCTGATTTCACTCTCTATCACTAGCCATCTTTGCTTGATGTTAGCATAATCACTTGATATCGCTGCTATTTTATACCCCTTTATTTGATTTGGCTCCCAGGCATTATCTTTTATATCCCAGATTTTATTTTGAGCTTCTTTGATACTTAATGGCACTCTGGTTATCCATTTCATTCCTGCCATCGCTGACAAATTAGGAGCTGTGTATAAGGCACTGTCTGCTACACATATACCGTCAAATGTCCACTGATTTTGAAATTCTTTCAGTCTCTCTACAAATACACTTTTATCGTCGGCGTTTCCGTTATCTATTTTGAGATACAATGGTACGTCTCCATCTCCAGTTACGATTGTGTCTATAATAAATTGTTTGAGGTCTGGTCTTCTATCTCGCTTAGTATCCATGTACGATTTTTATGGCTTTCATTTCATCTTCTCTCTCTAAGGATTCTGCTTCTATTCCTTGGCTTTTTTCCTGACAACTTTTGTATTCTCCTTCTACTGATATTGAACTGCTGTCTAGGTGAACGCTCTTCATTTCTACTTGAAATTTCCTCGCTGCTTTTAAGGCAATTGCTGTGAATAATTTTGTCGTTCCCGCTTGATAATATTTGTCTAATGCTCTGCCTATCCTGTCATCGTTTAATTGTTCAGGCGTTACTCCTTCTCCAATTAGATGTTCTGTTGCTTTTCCTACAAAAAATGTATCGAATAGGTATATTGGGGCGCTCAAAAAACCCAATCCGTTCAAAATCATCGCTTTCATTACTTGTCCTGGACTGAGGGTTTCTTTGGTTCTTAATCCCTACTTTTTTGTTGACTTCTTCTACCAATTCCATCTCATCTATTATTCCTGCTACTATTCCTAAATGGTCTAAATTTACGATATTTATCGCTTCTGAGGGCTTTTTCATAGTTTTTAGAGTTGGGTTAGTTGTGGAAGTTATTATATCCTAAAAAAAGCCCAAAATGATTGTATGGCAATCATTTTGGGCTTTCGTGATTCCGAATTTATCTGAAATTAAATCTGCTTAAATATCTGCGGAATGTGGGATCCAACTCACTCCTCAGACTCAAACTCCACGCGATCGTAAATATCCCCTAACGAAACCTGAAATGGCACAGAACTTAATGCCAATAACGCATTTTCACCGTCATACTCAGACAACACCCATTTATTATCATCTATCTTTGAAAACTGCTCAACGTGCATCTCATATTGAGCAATGAGAACATACTCCTTCAACGTAGGAATAGAACGATAAAGTTTAAACTTCCCACCTCTATCATAATCTTCCGTAGATTTCGATAACACTTCAGCAATCATCACCGGATTTGTAATCGTATCTTTCCTACCTTCTACAAGTTCTAATTGACCATCAACCACCATCACATCAGGATAAGTGTAAAGACGTTTCTGCGGTATCCACAAACGCAGGTCGTTGATGAATACGTCATAGGGTTGCTTTTTTAAACCAAAATTTAGTGCGCTACTCAAATTAAGCGCTATCCGATTGTGATTTGGTGTTCCGCCTGTCATAGGAATTATTTTACCATCCTGATATTCACTTTTATAGTCGGCTGCCGTTTCTAGTTCCAAATACTCTTCAGGAGAGTAATAACGCTTTTCTTCACTTTCAATTGTACTTTCGCGAATTTCGGCTGCTGTTGTCATGTTACACTAATCTCCTAAACTCATAACAAATTTAATTGAGAGAGTTGGGTTACGTTTCGCTGTACCCAACTTAGATTATAACTTTATAATTAAACGTAGGGTGGGCATTGCCAACGATAGTTTATTGCTATTAGTTACAAACTGTTCGCCGCAATGCCATCCTAAAATTTCCCCAATTAGCAATTAGCCATTAGCAATGAGCAATTAGCCATTACCAATTACCAATTATGAACACGGATTTTACCGATTACACGGATTACACGGATTAGTTAGAGGAATGATTATTTAGTCTGTGAAATCCGAGGAATCTGTAAAATCTGTGTATCCCAATTACCAATTACCAATCCTACTTAGTATTGTTTAGATTCCTTGACTCCAACCAGATAGGAATTGCAATCCAAGCAATAACTAACGCTAAAGCAAGTACAGCAAATTGAGCCGCCCAAGCAACTAATTTTTCTAAAGACACAACTTGTCCTAAGAAAAATGCTAAACTTACCATCACAGATGCCCAACTTGCAGCACCGGCAAGATTGTATAGTGAAAATTTCCAAAAAGGCATTTCAGCAATTCCTGCTAAAGGGCTAGCAAAAATTCGCAGCAAGGCAATAAACCGACCAAAAAATACAGCTTTGGCTGCATTTTGACTAAACTGTTCTTTCAAATCAAACAGTTGTTCTTCCCGAAAGCGGAAAAATTTACCTAACGTCAGCAACAATGGCCAACCGCCATATCTGCCAATCAAATAGCCAAAATTTCCGCCCAAGGTAGCACCCGCGATCGCACTCCCCAACACATACCAGTAATTTAGTTCCCCGCTACCAGCTAGAAACCCCCCAGCGATCGTAATTGTTTCCCCAGGAAGGGGAAATCCCAAATTTTCTAGCAAAATCCCCAGAAATACTGCCCAGTAGCCGTACTCATGTGCAAATTTCTGAATAATTTCCAAAGATATAAACTCAAAAGACATCCGACAGTGCCCATCGTAAATTTTTGCAAAGCTTGATATTTCTTATCTTGGCTTGATTCAGGCAATTCTGCAATCTTAACTTGTGACATCAAACACATACTTCTTGTGATCTGTGGCAAAGCGGACAGTAGAATTGTGAGCGACGCTAAAAATAGTAAAGAATTGTTGCGGCTTCATTCTACTAGACTCAGGGTTCTATTCTCGCATCTACTTTTCAGGCAGCGCGTAAGCCCAGCCCATTTTGGGTATCGGGCGTAAGGAATGATGGAAACCCTAAAATTCTGAAACTTTTCTTAACATTATTCTGTCTATTGGCAGAACAGCAAGTTCTACTTAATCATTAATCACTTAAGGATTACTGGGGTGACACCTATGGCCTTTCAAGAATTCGCACAACACTTCCTGCTTCAGCCTCAAACTCGTCTCAATTTTCAAGAAGGTAATTCCTTATACCAACAGTTGACTGCTATTCTACCTGAACGTTATCAACTCTGGGTGATTGATATGACTCATGTAGATTTTATCGATAGTTCTGGTTTGTGTGCTTTAGTTAGGGGACTGAAACTAGCCCGTAATCAAGGGTGTCGCCTCGTCATCTGCAATCTCCAAGCTACAGCTAGGTTAATTTTTGATATTACTCAACTCGACCAAGCTTTTGAAATTTTTGACTCTTTCGATGATATTTCTTCGCCTCAAGCTGAGTTGCTAATTGCCTAATGTAGAGGGGCTAGGGGCTAGGGGCTAGGGGCTAGGGAAGAAAGGGAGAAGGAAGAAGGGGAAGAAGGGGAAGAAGGGGAAGAAGGGAATAGAATTAATACGATCTTGGCGGTTATTTTACCGCAGCAGTTTGACACGCAATAGCAGAAGTAATTTGCAGATCGTAAATAGGCATATTTGTCAAGCAGTAACAGTGACAGGCGAATAAATCGGGGACTTGAATGCCTAAAGAGGCGATCGCAGGTGCAGCCGGAAACGGCCATAGTCTATCAAAATAAATCTCTTTGTCTCCAAACCCGAACTGCATCAGGTAAGTTGCTGGGGTAGCCGAAAGAGACTTTAACAACCGAAACGCCAACTCGTAAAGCTGCTGTCGCCAAATATCCGATAGGTGTATCGGCATGGAGTAATTGGGCTCAGCAGATAAATTATCCGCCTCTAAACCGATCGCTTCACCGTAAAGAGGGCCTTTAGCAGTTAATACCACTGGCAGCCAAAAATTACCAACTCCCGATCGCACGCCTAACTGTTGCTCGACGCGATCGCGCATCGCCGATACATCCCTACAAGCTCGATAGACCATCTTACCAGGAAATACCAAGGTATCGGGTACATCGAGGGTTAAAGGACAAATAATAGCTTCACTAGGCGCGATCGCAGGCAAGTTTAAATCTGAAATTAAACAGACATCAGCAACAGTTGGCGGAGAGCTCTTTGCGATCGCTACTTGAAAAGCCTCCACCATTTGCGCCGTCGGGGAAGCCGGCTCAAAATCAGCATCCACCACAATCAAAACTTTAGGCATTTCCAAAAGTTGGCATCTGAATCATGCCAGAATCCTCAGAACCTCCGATCGTCGGTAAATCCAAACCCTTAGCGCGGCGGTTTCTCACAGCCAGACGGTAACTCACACTCTGCAATTCAGCGTGCAATTGGCGATTTTCCCGTTGTAGCATTTCCACCTTTTCTTTCACCGGGCCAATGCGCTCGGAAAACTTTTGGCGGTAAACCCCAGGTAACTCCTGTACTACTTGTTCCAGCATCATTGAGCGATCGGTCAACTCTTGCACAGATTGGCGCAATTGGTAAACCTCAGCATCTCGCTCAGCAATTTGCTCTTGATAAAAACCTACCTGTTGCTCAACATCTTGCAGTTGTTCTCTTAGAGACTGCATTTGAGCTTGTTGGCGCTCAGAAGCCTCTGGAACCGGTGTAAACCCAGTATTTCCCTTTACCAGCCGGAAAAGTTCTTGAGACAACTGCTGAACCAATTGGTCGCGCATTTGCAACTCTTCATTCAGGCGAGATATTTCCGCTTGTAGCTCTTGTGACGTTTGAACTTTAGCTTGGCTGACCATGACTATTAGCTCCCATATTTTTAGATATGTCTATTTAAAAATAGTCTCTCTACTACCACTGAGGCAAGTTTTAACTTTTGAGTTTGGATTTGAGTTTGGATTTATAAACTTAGGGTCGGCCCTTGAAAAAGGTTATGATACTAATCCAGTTTAAATACCCCTTTATATTCTTCTGTCCGCGCAGGCGGACTTTGTTTGTGTAGAAGCGGTTTCAACCGCCAATTTCTCTCTATGAGACGGGGGTTTTAACCCCCGACGGGTCAAAGAGAATGGCGATCGCCACTCCAAAATCCCTTAAGCGGCTTCTTCCGCCGCTTCCACAGCAACTTCTTCCTCGACAACAGTCGGTGCATCCTGCTTAATAGTAAGGTAGCGAATCACATCTTCGCTCAGACGCATGGCACGTTCCAAGATGGCGATCGCAGTACCAGGAGCGGTATAGTTCATCTGAATGTAGATCCCATCGCGCTGCTTTTGGATTTCGTAGGCGAGGCGGCGTTTACCGCGATGCTGAGTTTCTAGATTCTGAGCCCCTTGATCGCGCAAAATAGTTTGATACTTCGCGATCGCGGCTTCTGTGAGTTCTTCTCCCAGATCCGGGCGCAGAATATACATTGTCTCGTAAATAAATGGCTTCATGCTAATAGTCTCCTTATGGACAGCAAGGCTTCTCTCGAAGCAAGGATTTATCATTTTACACCACTTATGAGCAATATCAAAACTAAAAAAACCAATTCTCTACCCCAAATCTCTCGCACTTCTCGCCAGAGAACGGTTTGGACTTATATTTTGCTAAGTGCGATCGCCCTGATAATGCTCTTTCCCCTACTTTGGCTGCTGAGTACGGCTTTCAAATCTCCCACAGAAAACATTTTTCAGTTTCCCCCGCAACTTTTGCCACAGAAACCAACACTACAAAACTTTGTCACCGTTTGGCAAACTAACCCTTTTGGCACTTACCTTTTCAACAGTACCCTCGTTGCCGCACTCACAGTTAGCCTCAATCTCCTATTTTGTTCCTTAGCAGCTTATCCCTTAGCCCGATTAGATTTTCGGGGACGCGACCTAATTTTTACTGGAGTTGTTACTACAATTATGATCCCTTTCCAAATTGTAATGATTCCCCTCTATATTTTAACCGTAAACTTGGGGTTAAAAAATAGTTATTTAGGAGTTATTTTACCCGGTATCGCCTCAGCTTTTGGGATATTTTTATTAAGGCAAGCCTTTCTAGCAGTTCCCAAAGAATTAGAAGAAGCTGCCCGCATCGATGGCTGTTCGGAATTAGGGATTTGGTGGCACATTATGATCCCATCAATTAAACCAGCTTTAGTAACCTTAGCCATTTTTGTTTTTATTGGTTCTTGGAGTGACTTTCTTTGGCCATTGCTAGTTTTAGATAGACCAGAATATTACACCTTACCTTTAGGCGTAGCCACTTTAGCAGGTACATTTTCCCTAAATTGGCGTTTAATAGCTGCTGGTTCTATTATTTCCATTGCCCCAGCAATTGCTTTATTTCTAATCCTACAAAAGTACATTGTACCCACAGATGTAGCCGCAGGTGTCAAAGGATAGAAATTGAAATTATCCCTATTATGTCATTCTGAATAGATAATTTTCTGACTCTACGCTTTTGTAAGGTTTTCACCTGAAAATAATCAATTATTGAGAATGACTAAAATCCCGAAACCGCCAGAATAAAGTTTTTCTATGCTCAAAGTGACATGATACAAATTAAATGCTTTTATTTTTGTATTATCATTTTGTTTTATCAGAATTTATCAATTTATATAGTATCTCTGTAGCGACATAGAAATCTTCCACGTTATATGTGTAACCTGTATTAAACCCCTCATTTTCTCCTAGTTCATCAATCGAAAAAAGATGGTAGGTAGGAGAGTAATCCATTACAAACACCCGCTCGTTATTATTTAAGCGAATATCAAGCATGGCAGCACCCGACGGGAAAATATCTAGAGAGGTCTCTATTCCAACAAAATCTAACTCTATTTCTTTAGCAAGAGCCGACATTTTTTCTAGTATCGTTAGCTCAAGTGTTTGTTTTTTAAAATCGTTGAATTCTTTTTCTTTGCCAGTCATTATCACCTCCATGTTTACTAACTCAGGACTTACGTACCTAACCAAAGAAACCGGGTTTTTTACGAAAATACGCTGTATATCTTTCTAACAAACTCGGTTTCTTTGCGTAATACTAAATCAGAGTTAGCTACTTCCTTTATTATACCAAATCCGGGTTAGTCATCCCCTTTATTACCAATAATCCGTCATTGCGAGCGAAGCGAAGCAATCGCTTAGTCTCTGCGATTGCTTCGCTTCCCGCCACGCTTCCCGCCACGCTTCCCGCCACGCTTCCCGCCACGCTTCCCGCCACGCTTCGCTTGCGGCTTCGGCTTTTCGCAATGACAATAAAGGGGGTAGTAAAGCCGGATTTGGTATTACTCGGCGGTTAAACCGTTACTAAACAAACGAAATCTGCCTTTGTAGACTCAGAGATCGACAGGGTATTTAAGCTGGATTTGGTATAAGTCCTATCCACGTTCAAATTGCAACCTTCTAAGCTAAAATCATTTCCGGCGGAGCCATATCAGACCCGACAATAATACCTCCGTGACTTGACTTTTTAATCCCTGGTTTCGGCGTTGGAGCTTGACGCTTTTGGGCAGGCGAAACAGAAGCAGGCGAAGGAATAGGCTTATTCGGAACCGCAGTAGCACCTGGTATAGATTGCTGGGATAACCAAGCAATACCACCCACAGCCCCGGCCATTAAAGCAGTATAGCCGACGTATAAATGAACTGGGCGTAAATCAAATCCTACCATCTCCGTTTCTGGCAAAGACCAAGAAGGCAACATAGTTTTGCTAGCATCAGGTACAGGTAAAGAATTAGCCATAGCATTACCATCAAGTCCTAAAGCATTTCCGAGGCGGCGAATAAAGCCTCGAATATAAATATCTTCCGGTAATTTTTCTATCTGACCTTTTTCTAGCGATTCCAAGTGATGCACAGGCACTAAAGTTTGACTATGAAGTTGCTGGAGAGAGAGCGATCGCACTTGTCTAGCCTTCCGCAATTCTACGCCTAGCTCTCGCAATCGATCTTCTCTTTCTTGGATAGCTAAAGCCGCTTTTTCAGTCTTAGAAAGCCTTTTTTTTCTAGGGAAACCGGGCGTTATTAAGGAAAATTTACTATCAGCAGGAGCGGGTGCAGCTATCCCCATTATCGGAGGATGCACAACTTCTTTAAACTCCTCTTGGGGAGGTTGATTGTCTCGATCGGAAGTATCAATATCTGTGTCAGAGTTGCCAGAATCAGGTTTGGCAATTGCGGTAGTTGAAGTATCTTCTAAAGTTTGACGCTGATACATAATAGATACTGGTACCAGCGGCGGCGGCGGAGCCGGCCGATCTGAAACGCGGGAGCGATTAGGGGTGGTTGTGGTTTCCCCAATAGCTGTATCAGAGACGTTTGTAGCTGAATTTCTCGCCTCAATAATTTGCTTTTGAGCTTGATTTTGTTTTGGTACTCGTTGGAATGCGAGTCGCAAAGCTTCTCGGCTAACGGCCTTGATCAGGATCTCCGCAGAGGAAGCTGCTTCGCCTAACATTGTTTGCAAACTTGCTAAAGCACGGCTATAGATTTCGCTACAGTGGAGTTCAGCTTCTATTTGTCCGAGAATAGAGCGAAAGCTTTCTTGTGATATTTCAACAGTAGTGTTTTCAGGAGCGCCGAAGTAGGTCACAGGTTTCAGTACCATGATTGTTATCCTCTCTTGTTGCGAGGTATCTCTGTAACTTCTTCTACAAATCGGTACTGATTCCGGATGCCAGGGAGAGGGAGAGCGCAGGAGGGGATAATTAGGGAAGACCAAAGGGAACGAAATCTGGCGATCGCTTTCCGGGTGAAGCTTGTTGATGGCGATCGCGCTAAACGAGAGTTAAACAGCAGAAAAAACCTACTTATAGCAACCTTCTTGGTAGTTAGGACGTTCTGAGTTACTGAAACTCGCTGATTCTATTCTCTTCTTTCCCTTCTTTCCCTTCTTTCCCTAGCCCCTAGCCCCTAGCCCCTAGCCCCTAACCGCTGAAAGCGGTTGCGATCGCCGGAGTCAAACTGCCGACTTTCTAAGCTATAAAAATCAGAGTTCCCTGATTTAATTCTAAAGTATCGCCCATTTCCATACCATTATGAAAAGCAGCTAATAAAACTTCACTGGTTTTACCGCAAGCGATCGCACCACTAGCATCAATGGCGATCGCGCCAAAATCGCGCTGATGTTCGTGGGCCTCGGCAAAAGAACGCTCAAAAGCGGCCTTCAAAGTAAAACCATCCGTCACCCGAATTACAATACGCGGAGCCAAACACTCATCCATAATGTGCTCCCCAATCCCCGTACAGCTAACCGCCGCACTGCCAGTAGCATAATTCCCCGCAGGCATTGCTGAATCGCTCACGCGGCCAATCCGCTCAAAACCCTTACCACCAGTAGAAGTACCCGCCGCCAAACGTCCCTCAACATCCAAGGCCACCACGCCGATCGTACCAGTACCAGCGGGTTCCGCCACTACAGTCGCCATATCCTTGTTAAAATTTCCCTGGCGTTCCTGCATCCACTCCTGCAACCGCAAATCAGTAATCGGGTCATAAATTGGCAATTGCAATTCCCGCAGTAATTCCAAGGCCCCAAAATCAGACAACACGCGATCGTCAGAACCCTGCAAAAACTTCGCTAACTCAATCGGATGTTGCACGCGAGAAACATTAATTACCCCGCTAAAACTCTGAGTAAAACCATCCATTAGCGAAGCACTCATCCGAATTTGTCCATCAGATTGCAACACCGAACCCGTACCCGCGTTAAATCGCGGGTCATCCTCCAAAAGTTGACAACCCCGCGCCACCGCTTCGACAGCACTAGCGCCATCCTTCAACAGGGGATAAACTACGTCCAAAACCTGATAAAGCGACTTCCTAACCGCCTCCAGTCCCCCCTTACCTTTCAGAGAACTACCAGCACCACCATGAATTACCAACTTAGGTTCTACCCGTCCAGAAACCATTATTTAAACCTCAATATTTCTTCCCTCTGCGTCTTCTGGGCCTTGGCAGTTCTCCCCTCTAACTCTGAGCTTGAGAACGGCGGCGGCGACAACGTTCAGAGCAGTATTTAACATCATCCCAGCAATCGGCCCATTTTTTACGCCAACTAAAAGGGCGATGGCAAACCGGGCAAATTTTTGTTGGCAACTCAGATTTAGATCGCACTCGTGGCATAGTCAAATTTAGATTTTAAATTATTAGCTTAAACTCTCCCAAATACAAATGCTAGAAACAGCTTTAGGCGGGATACGGATAATTTTAGTGGAACCCGCAGGGCCTTTAAATGTGGGTTCTGTGGCACGGGTCATGAAAAATATGGGCTTACATCAGTTAGTGCTAGTAAATCCCCAGTGCGATCGCTTAGGGGAAGAAGCCCGAAAAATGGCAGTTCACGCCGCTGATGTTTTAGAAGCAGCCAAGATAGTAAGAACTTTGCCAGAAGCGTTACAGGGATGCCAAAGAGCGATCGCCACTACAGGTCTTTATCGCTCCCTCCCAACCACCCTAGAAAATCCCAAATCCGCCTTGCCTTGGCTCCTAGAATGCCCCTCTGCCTTAATTTTTGGCAGAGAAGACAAAGGATTAACCAATGCCGAATTAAGCTATGCTCAACGCCTGATCCGCATTCCCTCCAGCGACACCTATGCTTCCCTTAATCTCGCCCAAGCCGTCTCTATTTGCTGTTACGAGCTTTACCAAGTTGCAGGAGAGATGGGGAGCGGGGGAGCGGGGGAGCGGGGGAGCGGGGGAGCAGGGGAGCAGGGGAGCGGGGGAGCGGGGGAGCAGGGGAGCAGGGGAGATGGGGAAATGGGGAATGGGGGAGATGGGGAAATGGGGAATGGGGAAGTGGAGGAGAATAGCCCATTACCAATTACCAATTACCAATTACCAATTACCAATTACCAATTACCAATTAACACCCAAGCTCCCCTAGAAGCCTTAGAAGGCTATTATCAGCAGCTAGAAGCTTCACTGTTAAAAATTGGGTATATTTATCCCCATACGGCCGCAAGTAGGATGGAAAAATTTCGCCGCTTGTTTAACCGCGCTTACCCTTCCACAGCAGAAGTGTCAATGCTGCGGGGCGTTCTCCGTCAAATAGATTGGGCATTGCGAACCTACCCAAAGAGCGCTGTAAATGATACTCTGGATGCGTCGCCGCCCGATTTTCCCCAGGACTAGCGACGCTAATTCTTGCGAGCAAGCCCGCAATTTTCAATCTTAAATCTAAGTGGTGAAGGAGTTAGGTGTGGCTGAGCGGTTTCCAACTAGGTCTATATTCTCCGTAGTATCCTCCTCTTCAGAGTCGGACTCTAAACCTTCAAAATCCAGCAATGGGGGTAAACCTACTAATTCGTCGCGCCGCCAGCGCCGCCCTCCTGAAAAGGAAATGGGGAGAGAAGGTAGAAGTTCTGGCCCCACGCCGATCGCGGAGCACAGAAATAAGAGAGAATTATCCCGTCCCAAATCGAATCCCTCCAAACCTCCCCTAAGTAAAAGTGGGAGCCAAAATTCTAAATTGGGTACTCCCAAATCTAAGATCGAAAATCTACAAGCGATCGCAGATACTGTTAGCCGTAAACAGCAAAAAAGCCCAACTCTTCCTCGTTCTGGCAATCGAGCGGATGCGCCTCAAAGACGGAAAATAGAAAGCGATTCTTTCCAAACTCCCAAAACTCGCCCCCAAAATTCGCCCTATCCAGGGCCGCCACAACCTAAAAATCGGGTAGCAAAACGTCCTCGGCGGCGGGGGATTTCTCCTGTAGTTTACGCTACTCGCTTGCTGATTTTGGGGGTGGGTATTGCGGTGATTGCGGGTACTGTAATTTCAGTCCTCAATTCTTTTACCAACGCCACTTCGGTAGCGCAGGAGCAAGTGCAAAACAGCTCTGGAGTTGCAGAAAGTCCTTCGCCTTCTCCATCCCCGGCTACGCTCACGCTACAGCTAAATCAAGAAATGGTTGGGCTCAAAGCTGAAATTGATAAGTTGGCGGCTCAGAATCTGAATTTCACGCCGGGAGTGTTTATCGTTGATTTGGATACCGGAGGCTACGCTAGTGTCAGTAGCGATGCTGCTTTTGCTGCTGCGAGTACGATTAAAGTGCCGATTTTAGTGGCTTTTTTCCAGGCTGTAGATGAGGGCCGAGTGCGCTTAGACCAGGTGTTAACTCTGCGGCCAGAGCATATTGCTA
This sequence comes from Kamptonema formosum PCC 6407, assembly GCF_000332155.1. GTDB lineage: Bacteria > Cyanobacteriota > Cyanobacteriia > Cyanobacteriales > Microcoleaceae > Kamptonema > Kamptonema formosum. Next base: position 935,379 of record NZ_KB235903.1, read on the forward strand.
GTGGTTCTGGGGAGTTACAGGATCAATCCCCAGGGACGAAATACACTGCTCTGGAGGTGGCTACTAAGATGATTGCGATCAGCGATAATACGGCGACGAATATGCTGATTGAGTTGTTAGGTGGCGCTGAGGCGTTGAATCAACAGTTTCAGACTTGGGGTTTGACGGTGACGGCTATTCGGAATAATTTACCCGATTTGGCAGGGACGAATACTACCAGTCCCAAGGAGTTGGTGAATTTAATCGGGCAGATTAATCAGGGGGGTTTGGTGTCGTTGCGATCGCGCGATCGCTTGCTTTACATTATGCGACAAACCCAAAATGATTCTTTATTGCCTAGAGGTTTGGGTGAAGGCGCTATTATTGCTCATAAAACTGGCAATATTAATTCTTTGGTTGCCGATGCGGGTATGGTGGATATGCCGAGTGGCAAGCGTTACCTAGTAGCGGTGATGGTTAAGTACGCTAAAAATGAAAAGGGAGCTGATAAGTTAATCCGCGATATTTCTCGGACGACTTATGAATATTTCGAGCAAGGGGACGCAGCTAGTTCTAAATCTTCGCCTTGAATTTCTGATATTCTAGCAAATAGTAAAATGTTTTTAATTTACTATGCTCAGAGCCGGAATCGTCGGATTGCCCAATGTAGGCAAATCTACTTTATTTAATGCCTTGGTTGCCAATGCCAAGGCAACAGCCGCTAATTTTCCTTTCTGCACGATTGAACCGAATGTGGGTGTCGTGGCGGTACCGGATGAACGGTTAAACGTACTGAGCAATATTTGCAATTCTGCTCAAATTGTACCGACGCGGATTGAATTTGTTGATATCGCCGGTTTGGTGAAGGGTGCGAGTCAGGGAGAAGGACTAGGGAACCAGTTTTTATCTCACATCAGAGAAGTGGATGCTATTGTTCAAGTTGTACGTTGTTTTGAAAATGATGACATCATTCACGTTGCCGGCTCAGTAGATCCGCTACGAGATATTGATATTATCAATCTAGAGTTAATTTTAGCAGACTTAGCTCAGATTGAAAAGAAAATTGAACGCACCCGAAAGCAAGCTCGGACTAGCAAGGAAGCTCAGCTAGAATTAGGAGCTCTGGAAAAATTGGCAGCAGTTTTGAATGAAGGTAAACCAACGCGACAGTGCAGTTTAACTGAAGAGGAAGCTGAGTCTGTTAAAGGATTAGGTTTGATGACGAACAAGCCAATTATCTATGCTGCTAATGTCTCTGAGGATGAGTTAGCAGGGGGCAACAATTATGTTGAACAAGTGCGAGAACTAGCATCTAAAGAAAATGCTAAGGTTGTAGTAGTTTCTGCTCAAGTTGAGTCAGAATTAGTAGAGTTGCCAGAGTCAGAACGAGCAGATTTTCTGGCATCTTTGGGGGTGGAAGAAGGCGGCTTAAAATCTCTGATTAGAGCTACCTATGAATTATTGGGTTTGCGGACATATTTTACCAGTGGGCCAAAGGAAACTCGCGCCTGGACAATTCTTGCCGGAATGTTAGCACCGCAAGCAGCCGGCGTAATTCACTCTGATTTTGAGCGTGGTTTTATTCGCGCAGAAACTGTTGCTTATAAAGATTTAGTTGCGACTGGTTCGATGAATGCAGCTAAGGAAAAAGGCTTAGTCCGTAGTGAAGGCAAAGAGTATGTGGTGCAGGAAGGAGATGTGTTACTGTTCCGGTTTAATGTATAGGTTTTTTCAAGGAGTAAGCAGATGAATATTGTGCCGATTCTGATTAGTTGGTTGGTGACTTCGGTGAGCTTTTTTATCATTTCTAAACTGCCGATTGGAGTAGAAATTACCAGCTTTAACAAAGCTCTAATTTCAGCGGCAGTTTTTGGAATATTGAATGCTCTAATTCGTCCAGTTTTTGTTGTTTTGGGTTTACCTTTTATCTGGATAACTTTCGGTTTGTTTACCATCGTTATCAACGCGATTATCTTTGGTTTAGCTGCTTGGCTAGTCGAAGGATTTTGGTTGCGGTGGGGAATCTGGAGTGCATTATTAGGCGCAGTTGCATTGGGTTTTATTAACTCGTTGCTTTATCAGGTATTGGCTTCTATTAAGCTGTAATTTAGCACGCCTAAAAACTTCAGCCTGAATTGCAAAGAAATCGGGTTTCTCTGAAAAATTAAGATGCTCACGAGTTATCTGCAAAGAAACCCCAAAGAAACCGGGTTTCTCTGAAAAATTAAGATTCTCAACGAGGTATCTACAAAGAAACCCGGTTTCTGACCTCGACTTGCATAACTCCTGTCCTGTTAAAATATTTCTAATGACTTACCTCTAAAAAATTCAGAGTTCACCTGACTATAAAGTTGCTGTGGTTGGATTAATTCGCGAATGGGTTGTAGATAAAAATTACTATATTTCCAATAATCAAACTGTCTAAGAACGCGATAACTAATTGTCTCTAAAAAGTTCATTAATCTCTTTTGATTCACTCTCCTAACTTCGATAATTATATCAGGTTGATATTTTAATAATATCTGTTTAGCTCCTTCTAAAACCTCAACTTCTAAGCCTTCAACATCGATTTTAATTAAATCTATGGGCTCTTGTACTAATTCATCCAAAGGCAGAATCTCTATTTCCCCTGTTTCATTGGCTACCACTTCATTTAAACACAAATCCCCGGCTGGATGTTCTACCAGAGTAGATTTACCTGGAAATCTGCCCACAGCATAGCCTAATTTGGATAAATCTACATTACTAAGTTGATTTAAGAATATATTTCTTTTTAACAACTCAATTGCACCTGGATGAAACTCAATTGGAACCACCTTAGCTGCTGTCATTACTTTGGCAAAATAAACTAAATGGTTGCCCGTATTTGCTCCTACATCTACAATAACAGGATTTTTAACTTTGATATTTTTATCTATAAATTCCAACTCCGCTAATTCATAAAAATGACCTGAAATGTGAGCAATTTCAACACCTAGATTTTTCCCTGTAATCTCAAAATTCACAGGATTTTCTTGATAATCAAAGGAAACTTTATTATTGTCGCTCAATAAATGATTGACAAAAGATAACCATTTCTGAGCGTTAACGTGACTGGGATTTATTTGCAAAACATTTGTAAATATATCTCTGGCTTCAATGAGGTGATTTTGCCGTACTAATATATTTCCAATTGACCAAAGAGACTCAACATCAGCAGACGATTTTTCTAAGACTATTTTAAAATAGGTAATTGCTTCATCTAATTGACCTTTTTGAATTAAAATTGCTCCAATTTGTCTGAAACCATTTAAATAAGTTGGTTCGATTTCTACCAAACGTTTAAAACAGATAATAGCTTCATTAAATTCCTCTAATTCCATCAGACAGTTAGCTAAATTAGACAAGCCAATTTTATAGTTAGAATCAAAAGAAAGCGATAATCTATAAAACTCTATGGCTTTTTCTATATCCCCTTGTCTTTTATAAATAACGCCTAAGTTACTTATACTCTCAATATGATTTTTTTGCACTGCTAATATTTGCAGATAAATCGATTCCGCTTCTTGAAATTGTTCGTTTTGTTGATAGTTTAAAGCTATCTGAAAACTCTTTTCTATACTCATCATAGTTGTAATGCTGACTTCTGGATGGTAGAGATACCGCCCAGAGGGCGGTGTTAGGTGATAACTTTCTAATTCCTATTAGTATTTATCAACTTCAACTAATCCTGCTGCGTCGAAAATTGGCGAGCCCCAATTAGAGAAAAAATCACTGCTGCACCCAATAAAATTGGTACAATATACCAAGGAAACTTAGTTAAATCGTAGGCAGCGGCTCTCAAGCCAATACTAGCATAAGTCAGTGGTAAGAGATAAACTATGGTTTTTAAAGCCATTGGCAAAGTTGCAGGGTCGAAAAAAGTTGCTCCCAAAAATGACATGGGAACTATGAGAAAATTGTTATATAAGCCGACAGCTTCCAGCGATTTTACTGTCAACCCAACAATTACGCCTAAACCAGAAAATACCGCACAATTAAGGACTATCACTAGCAAAAATAGGGGATTGAGAAATACTAGCTTTTGAGTGAACAAAACTGCTACTAAAATCACTGAAGCAGAAGTCAGTAAACCTCGGACAATTCCTGCTAGCATTTTACCAGTATGCAAAGCTAAAGGATGCACTGGTAGTAACAATAATTCCTCAAAAGTTTTGGTATAGAGGCGTTCCCCACAAATGGAAAATACAGTACCGCTAAAACTGATAGTCATTGAGGATAAAGCTACCATTCCCGGTAACATAAACTCTAAGTAATTACCCCCAATGGCGGGTTTAGGCAAGGAACTACCCAACCCCAAACCAAATGCTAAAATATAGATGATTGGCGATACTAAACCCGCAGCAGCAACCGGGAGTATTCTAACTCGTAAATCTAACCAATCTCCCCAAAAAACGGTAAGAGTGTCAGCTAAAATATTTTTGAGTCGGGATTCTGTCATGTTAGGGCTAAGTGAGGAAATTTTTGATCTTTGTAACGCTGCTATCTGGGTGATATATTTACCACCCAGAGGGCAGCGTCATATTATATTATCAACTTAAAAGTACAAAATATCAAGACTTGTACACTGTTGAAAATCTTGCTCAATTATAGGAATTTGATCCGCTGAAGTTTGTTCTCGATTAAGTAAGATTGCTTTAATTCCAGCCGCTTTCGCACCTTGATAGTCAGCTTTAAAGCTGTCACCTATATGTAAAGCTTCTACGGCCGAAAATGAGGATTTTTGTAAAGCAGTGAGAAAAATTTGGGGATCTGGTTTGGCTGCACCTACTTCTGTAGAAATTGTTATAGATGTGAAAAAATCAGCTAAATTAAGTGCCTTTAATACCGAATAGAGGCGCGAATCAAAGTTAGACAATACTGCTAACTCAATTCCTTGATTTTGCCATCTTTCTAATGCTGGTTTGACATCGGGATAGAGAAACCAAGGTTCAGCAGTGGCAAAGTATTTGTATAGTTCAATAAAGAAACTAGAAAAGTCTGAGAATTTGGTAAATACGCCTGCTGTTTGGAAGGTTTGGATGGCAAGTTTATGCCACCAATCAAATTCCATTTCGGGAATTTTGGCAAAGTCTACGCCGGGAAATGCCATCGGAGTTGCTGAGGTAAAGCTTTGAAGGAAAGCTTGATTTAATAATTCGGGAGAAACTTCTACTCCAAAACGGCTAGTTATTTTGGTGTAAGCTTCCCCTACACTACCACGCACTCCAAATAGCGTACCAACAGCATCGAGAAAAATAATTTTAGGCATTGGTAATGGGTAATGGGTAATGGGTAATGGGTAATTGGTAATTGGTAATTGGTAATTGGTAAATTGCTTTGCTTTGCTTTGCCCCAATGATATAATTTCAAGTAATTTACCAGACTTGATATTCGCCATTAGCAATTAGCCATTAGCAATTAGCAATTAGCAATTACCAATTACCAATTACCAATTAGTTTACAAGCATTTCTTGAATTGGTCTAGCTATCCAATTAAAACCTACTTTGATTTGATGATCTAATGTAGGCATTCGATAGAGATAAGCTAAACGACGGGCTACGTGAGCCATTTGACCGTCTAGTTTAATTCCTAAACCCGCAAAAGTAGCATTGTCAACTCCTAATGTCAACATTTCTCCGAGTGGCTGATAGCGGAAAGGAAGCAAAGGTCTGTCAGTGAGTGATGCCCATATATTCCAGGCTGTGTAGTCAGCTTGCTGGAAGGCTACTTGAGCACTGGAAGGGACTTTTTGACCGTCAGCATCTACGCATTCGGTTATATCTCCCAGGGCAAAAATTCCTGGGTTATCAACTACTTGTAACGTCGGTTCAACAATTAATTGACCGCGAATATTTTGCTGGAGATGAAGCGAACGTACCATCGGGGATACAATCATTCCTACCGTCCATAAAACGGCATCTACTGGCAAAATGTCGATCTGTCCTTTGTAAACTAGAGAAATTGTGTCGGACTCAATAGCATCAACACTGGTTTCTAAGTCTATCCAGACGCGGCGTTTTTCTAAGGCAATATTTGCAGCTTCTCGGTTAAAATCTGGGGATGTTTGGAGAATTTTATCGCTTTGTTCGATTAGGCGTAAGCGTCCTCTTTCGCCGAGGCGATCGCTCAATTTACAAGCTAATTCTACCCCAGAATAACCGCCGCCAACGACGGCAACCCGAATTTTGTCAGATTGAGAGCTTTCTAGAATTCGCAGGCGTTCTTCGAGGCGGTAGGCATCGCTAATAGTACGAAAGGGGAAGGCGTGTTCGGCTGCGCCACTAACTAAATTGAGGGGAGTTTCGCCGCCAAGGGCCAAGACTAAGCGATCGCAAGTAATTTCTGGGCCGTCTTGCAACTGCACTCGCTTTTCGGTGATGTCAATCGCAGCAACAGTACCTTGACAAAAGCGGATACCCGTATCTTTCAACAATTCTTCAAAGGGTGGGGCGATTTCCCAGGTTTGTAATTCTCCGGTGAGGATTTCGTATAACAGGGGAGAAAACAGGAAGCGATCGCACCGATCGACTAAGATAATTTCAGGTTTTTGGGGCTTGGCAAAAGGTAATTGACTCAAACGCAGAGCCGTGTAGAGTCCGCCGAAGCCGCCACCAAGAATGCAAATGCGGGGTTGTTGTTGAGTCATAAAAAATGTCGGTAAGTGGGAAACTCAGAGGTTTGAGCATCGGAGATGTAAACGAAACGGGCGGTTTTAAACGCCATGAATCTTAAAATAGGTAACTTTCACCGTCTTTTTTGTGGATTGTTGTGTCTCTCCAATTGCTTGTGATGTTAGCTTCATAAAGTTTTAAGAGCTTGTTAGAACTGCAACACTGTTTCAGTGACTTTGCAGACCTCATCTTATTGACTATTAACAATTTTATACCAATTCTCCAAATTCTTGAGACCCTCTGCATTGTTGAGTGAACTTCCACAACTGCTGCATAACTTTTTTGGAGAATTTTTATTACAAGAGCCTCCTAACTTCTGCCTCCTGCCTTCTGCCTCCTGCCTCTACTGTTGCATAACTTTCTTTGGAGAATTGGGATTAATTCACTTTTTGCAGCGGTGCAGTTCTCGGATCGAGGATTTTTTGACCCGATCCAGAAAACCTAATCGCCAAAGTAAATTTATCGCCAGTTCCTAAAATATAGGTAACTTGTCCCAGTCCAAAAGATGAATGAACAACGCGATCTCCTACCTTCCAATCCATTAACTTTGTATTCCCAGTTTTGCCTTTCAACTTATTAGATGGCGATTGCGAAACAGGTGTTTTAGCTGTCTTTTTCTTAACGGTATTTCCGCTCAAAAACTCCCTCGGTAATTCTCCTAAAAATATCGAAGGAATAGCTAACTGCTTATTTCCCCAAGTGCGGCGCTCTATGGTATAAGTAATGAACAACCTTTCCTGAGCGCGAGTAATCCCAACATAACAAAGGCGGCGTTCCTCCTCCAAAGCAATAGGATCGTCTAAACTGCGAAAATGTGGTAACAATCCCTGTTCCATTCCCACTAAAAACACTACTGGAAATTCTAACCCTTTCGCAGCGTGGAGAGTCATCAAAGAAACCCGCGATTCTTCCTCTTTCATGCTATCCATATCCGAACTCAAAGCAGCACTCGCCAAGAAATTTTCTAGTTTAGCTTCTTCGGCATTTTCTTCTTCAAATTGCTGTACTGCATTGTATAGTTCTTTGATGTTTTCTATGCGATCTTCTGCTTCATCAGTACCTTGTTTTTTTAACTCATCAATGTAACCAGATTCTTCTAAAATACCTTGGACAACCTCAGAAGCAGAGGTATTTGCCACTTCCTCTTGCCACTTTCGGATCGTCCGCATAAATTCAATAATCGGCTTAGCAGTCCGCCCTGCTAAAGTGTTAACAGATTCTTCATCAACTAGAATATCCCACAGCGGAATATTCAATTGCTGAGCAGCTTGTACTAACCTATCTGTCGTAGCTTTGCCAATACCACGCCGAGGTGTGTTGATAATTCGTAACAGGCTGACAGTATCCGCAGGATTAACAATTAATCTTAAATAGGCTAATACATCTTTAACTTCTTTGCGGTCATAAAACTTCAAGCCGCCAACTAAATTGTAAGGTATACTCCACCGCACTAGACACTCTTCAAAGTTGCGCGATTGGGCATTTGTGCGGTATAATATAGCAAAATCTCCCCATTTTAATTCGGGATTCTTCCGCACCAGTCCTGTAATTTCATTGGTGACAAATTCTGCCTCTTGAATTTCATCATCCGCGCGCTCTACACAAATTGGTTCTCCCTCCCCGCGAGTTGGCCGCAATACTTTATCGATGCGTTCGGTGTTGTTTTCAATTAGGGCATTAGCAGCGTGTAAAATGTTGTCTCTGGAGCGATAATTCTCCTCTAATTTTACCATTGTCCGGGTATCATCGTCCGCCAAACCGTCGCCGAAGTCTTTCTGAAAATCGAGCAGAATTTTGAAGTCTGCCATGCGGAAAGAATAAATCGCTTGATCGACATCACCCACTACAAAAATAGAGCGTCTTTCCCAGTTTGTAAATGTTTGGGGATCTTCGTTATTTGTGGCTAACAGGCGAATTAAGTCATACTGGACGCGGTTGGTATCTTGGTATTCGTCTACTAAAATATGGCTAAATTTTTGATGCCAGTAACCCAATACTGACTCGTTTTGACTGAACAATTGTACGGGTACGCGAATTAAATCATCGAAGTCTAGTCCGTTGTTAGCAGCGAGAGCATCTTGATAAAGATTGTAGGCATCAGCGATTACTTTTCCCCGATAATTCGGTTGTTCTAATTCGACTTCTCTGGGAGATAAGCCTTGGTTTTTAGCATTGCTAATTGCGTAGCGAACATTACGGGGTTCAAATTTTTTGTCGTCCAGATTTAGCTGTCGGGTGACGATATCTTTCACCAGACTTTGAGCATCAGATTCATCGATAATGGAGAAATTTTTCCGCCAGCGACGACCTTTTTCGTCTTGAAATTTCTCGATGTCGTAGCGGAGAATCCGAGCACAAAGACTGTGAAATGTACCTACCCACAGAGGTTTGATATAATTTCTATAAACCCCCGATCGCAGTCTTGCCTGTTCATCAGGTGCTAATGCTTCTAATGGTTTACCATATTTCGCCTCAGCTTGCCCAGTTGCAAACAATTTCTCTATTCTCTCTTTCATTTCCCGCGCCGCTTTGTTCGTAAAAGTTACGGCGAGGATATTATCAGGATCGACTCGATGGGTGCGAATTAAATTAGCAACTCGATAGGTTAGAGCCCGCGTTTTGCCGGAACCTGCGCCTGCTACTACTAATAATGGGCCGCAAAAATGCTCGACGGATTGGCGCTGTGAGGGGTTGAGTTGGCTGAGAAAATCAGTAGTTGGTGTCATGGCGATGTGAGTGCGGGCCCCAGGGCGTTGTTGCAAGAGACAGAAATAATGTCTATAGACTAGGCTACCATTTTCTGCATAAATTGTACACTCCCTGCCCTGATAGATAGTTGTTAATTGCTCACTAATCGTGCCGTTTTCCCCTTTTTACCTAGCTCTACCAGTGCGCTCTTTAGCTTTATCGTAAGCAGGATCGTGTTCCTCAAAACTAATAATAAACACCCGTTTAGGAGTTGGAGATTCATATATCCGATAAACCAGCCGATAGGCAATTCCATCCCAATTTATATCTAAAGTGCGGTAGCCATTCAGTCTACCGTCTAGATCGTGACTTGGTACGCCGCGAGGCTGATAGGGATTCTTAGCCAAAACAAGCTGATAGACTGAAAATTCTTCCTGTAGCTGTTCTGGTAAATTTGGTAAGTCTTGCGTATTTACCAGGGGGTTAATCTTGACCAAGTAATTAGATTTTGTAGCCACGTTGTCTCAACCAATTATCTAAAGCTTCATCGTCAATCTCTTGGCCTATTTCTACTTCTATTGGCCAGTCAGTAGTGCTCTCTAGAAATTCCAAGTCTTCCTTAGTTAGCTCTTTTGGTTCCCTGGAAATATTTTTTTCACTATCAGGCCAAGCTTCATCTGGTATCTGAAGACCGCTCTCAGCAGCTTTAATAGTTCTTCGCAATAAATCTTGATGCGCCTTGTAGTCGTGTGGTGCAACTTCAAGTTCTAATTCCATACTTTCCACTAGATATTTTAATTTCTCAAACACATTTTCTAGAGGATGTGTTGCTATCTGTTCTGTTGGTGAATGGCTGACTTCTGACATAGTTTTGTACCACTATTTTTGCAACTTTTAACTATTTTATCATTTGACAGATAGTTTTTGCTTAAGCAAGCCTCCAACCAAAATCGCTGCCACAATTCCTAACCGGAACCCAAGAGGGACAACTACACCCGCAGCTACCCCATTTTGAGGCTGACTCTGAGCTATTTCTGCGGATGCTTTTTATCAACACTCGGCTAAAATCTGTGGGAGAATTATCTTGAGTACCAGCTACATTCCGAGCGGTACAATAATCCTATCAGTAATCGCACTTGCTAACTCGTCAAAATTAATCATTCAAGATTCATATCTTTTTCCACCGCAGGCACGATGGCTTGTTCTGACTTAACAGGAGCACCTCGATATTTCATCCCTGCTGTCACCACAGTAGTATTTTTTAGCTTCGGCGTTCTCCAAATTTGACCGCGATATTTGCCTGTAATTTCTCCATCGCAGACTTCAACTGAGGGAGGGAAAGCTTCATAGTTAGCACCGCGATAAGTGAGGTTAATTTTCTTCTCTTCATCATCAACAGGATGAATTGACTGCAAGAGCTTTCTACTAGCTAAAATTACGAAGATTAAAAGTAATGCCTTGATTTGCCAAGGAGCTAAAAACAAACTTATAATTAAGCTGATCGTGACAATTGTTCCGGCAAGATAGGCGGCTTCGTTAGCGCAATTCTTAAAAATAAAAGTCACTGCGAGAGCAATTACCAAAGGAGTAACAAAAAACCAAGTCATTCAATCACCTCTGAGCTAGAAGTCAAATTTACAGGACTTAAGCATTACTCACGAATAATCAAAATTTGGCATTGCTTTGGGCTGGCTTCCTACCCTTGCGACTGCGCGATGCTTGATTCCTAATGACAGAAAATGGTAGTGAGTGGGTAAATCCTGATTTTTATTAATATAAGACAGTGTAGGCAAAAAAACACTACACTTTCATGAAAAATACTTTTTTCCCAAAATGGGTCTGTTGTAGAGATAGACTCAGGGGAAGTCTGGGCGATCGCAGAAAGCAGAGGTAGAAGCCAGAAGGGGAGAAAGCTATAAGTTGCGAAAAGTGTAACCAACCGGATCTCTGCGAGTTGCGATGGCACAGTAAGAGTATGCCATCTGTTCTATGTGAGGAAAATAAGGTTTATGAATCGAATTAGCGCATCCACCTACCAAATTAAACCCCGGAGTCTGTTGACAGCTTTATGTTTAACTCTGAGTTTGATCGGTTTTACTGGTTTAGACCCCGCAATGGCGCAGGAGCAACGCCTGAGAACGCTAACGGTGACTGGTAGGGGTATGGAAGCAATTCCTACTACTTTAACTCAAGTGCGTTTGGGAGTTGAGGTGCAGGGACAAACGGCGGCGGAGGTGCAGCAGGAAGCGGCGAAGCGATCGGCGGCGGTGGTGTCGCTGTTGCGATCGCGTAATGTAGACAAATTGGAAACTACTGGGATTACGCTCAGTCCTATGTACAACTATGAGAATAATAAGCAAAAGTTGATCGGATATGTTGCGACTAATACTGTTAGTTTCCGCATCAATACTGAATCTGCGGGGACTTTGTTGGATGATGCGGTGAAGGCGGGGGCGACGCGAATTGATGGCGTGAGTTTTGTAGCGGCGGAAAGCGCGATCGCATCGGCCCAGCAGCAAGCGCTACGCGAAGCGACTCAAGATGCTCAAATTCAAGCGGATGCGGTTTTGGGGGCGCTGAACCTCAAGCGAGGTGAGGTTGTCAGCGTTCAGGTGAATGGTGCGAGTCCCCCACCACCAATATTTCAGCCTCGTTTTGCGGCCGTAAGCAACGATAAGGAGGCTGCGACTCCCGTAGTCGGAGGGGAACAGCAGGTGGAAGCGTCGGTGACTTTGCAAATTAGTTATTAATGGCGATCGCTTAATCTTTGTCATCTGTTGCCCACATTTGCAAAGGCGACAGATGCAAAGGGCGATCGCGCTTCTTTGCTCAGCTTGCATCCGATCGCAGCTTGCGAGGCGGTAAATTCTGTAGGATTTACCGCCTCGCAACTCGCAATGACAATAAAGGGGTAGTAAAGCCGGATTTGGTATCAGTCCTAAGCTATTTTGTAGCGAACTAAAGGTTTATTCCTGAATTAAAATTGAGTGTCAACTTCATTTTATAGATTATTTAAAAGAAAGAATTATTTAAAAGAGAGAAGACGCGCCTAGCTTCTGGAACTAAATAGTGAAAATAAAATTTAGTTCGATCGATTGAAAGTCTCAATTTGTAGCTAGCTGCTCGATCTTTTTTGATTTCATACTTTGCTATCTCTAAAAATTGTTCAAATTAAGAAAATTTAGAATTATCGCGTGAGCGATCGCAGGTTTAAAAAGTATTATAGCAACCGCCACAACTGTTAGGACATTCTCAATCCCCCAAACCATTTCTAGTATTGCATTTTCCTCCTGCCTCCTGCCTTCTTCCTCCTGCCTCCTGCTATAACACCCAAGCTGCAACCTAGATTGATAATTCTGACAAAGCTTAAGAACAAGTAAATTTTTCCATAACCTAATATACTACGAGTTGAATATCTGGAAATCAACCACAAAATTCTTTTAGATTTGGAGAAAATATTGAACTCACCTAACTCGTCATCCTTAAATATTCCATCACACTTTGACGTTATTGTAGTCGGATCGGGAGCAGCCGGACTTTATGCTAGTCTGTGTTTGCCAGAACGTTATCGTGTAGGCTTAGTTACTAAAGACAAACTGAGAACCGGTTCGAGTAAATGGGCACAAGGAGGAATCGCCGCCGCGATCGCAGATGATGATTCCCCACAACTACATCTGGAAGATACTTTACACGCGGGAGCGGGTTTGTGCGATCGCGCAGCCGTAGAATTTCTCGTAGAAAATGCTCCAGAAGCGATCGCTTCTTTATTAAAACTTGGTGTAGCCTTTGATCGCAAAGAAAACAAACTAGCAACAACTCTAGAAGCAGCTCACTCTCGCTCTCGCGTCTTGCATTCCCAAGATACCACCGGACGAGCGATCGTTGATATCCTCACCGCCAAAGTATCAGAACAGCCCAATATCCAGGTATTACCCCAAGCCCTAGCCTTGAGTTTGTGGCGACATCCTGAAACTGATTGTTGTCAGGGTATTAGTCTGCTATACCAAAATCAAATCCTGTGGCTTAGGGCAAATGCAGTGGTTTTAGCCACCGGTGGCGGAGGGCAAATTTTTGCCAAAACTACGAATCCGTCAGTCAGTACCGGAGATGGTGTCGCCCTAGCTTGGCGGGCGGGAGCGGTAATGCGGGATTTAGAGTTCGTGCAATTTCATCCCACTGCTTTAAGTCAACCGGGCGCACCTCACTTTCTGATTAGCGAAGCAGTACGAGGAGAGGGGGCGCATTTGGTAGATGGTGATGGAAAGCGTTTTGCTTTTGACTACCATCCCCAGGGAGAGTTAGCACCACGAGATGTAGTGAGTCGGGCGATTTTTAACCATTTAGAAAAAACTGCGTCCGATCCGGCTGGAGCTAATGTTTATTTAGACTTACGAGCGATCGCACCGGCACAAATTCGCCATCGCTTTCCGAATATTATCCAAAAATGTCAGCAGTGGGGGATTGATATTTTCCAGCAACCCATACCTGTAGCACCTGCGGCGCATTATTGGATGGGAGGGGTGGCGGTAGATTTGATGACTTCTACTTCGATTAAGGGATTATATGCGATCGGCGAGACTGCCAGTACAGGGGTGCATGGCGCAAATCGTTTGGCGAGTAATTCTTTACTCGAATGTATAGTCTTTGCAGCACAATTGCACAAGTTGGAAGTGGAAGCGATCGCTAGTAGTGAGGTCAAATCTTGGACAGTCGAGGTGGGAGACTGGAGTCAGGAAATAGAGGTATTAGAGTTAGTAAGAGAAAAGTTACCGGCCCTGATGTGGCATAGTGCGGGGATTTGTCGATCGCAGTCTCTGCTAACAGAGGCGATCGCTCAAGTTAGTGCTTGGCGTTCTCAATTGGCAAATCTAGAAATTAGTAAATATATCCTCAATTTATCTCCCAGCAACAATATCGAATTTGAGTTAGTTACAGCGGAACAACAATTAAAGCTAGCAGCCGAAACCATGAATTTATTAGATATTGGCTATCTCATCCTCAAAAGTTCACTATTTCGGACTGAAAGTCGTGGGGGACATTATCGTAGCGATTATCCCGATACTTCTACCAGTTGGGAAGTACATACTCTAGTGGAAAGGGAAGAGTGGCAAACCTCCCCCGTCTCGCGAACAATCCCAGGACTCACGCACGCAACCACAGAAACCGGGTTTTTTGACGAAAATACTTCGTTGTGACCCACAGATGCTCTCAAAAACCCGGTTTCTAGGACTCCCTGCGTAAGTTATAAATCAGTTAAATCAAGCGATCGCCAGTTACAAACACGGTAAAAACCGATTGTAAATAAAATCATGTAATTAAAGTATACCTAAGAATTTGACCCTCCAGAACTGAGTTGCATTTCCAGCAATCTTTCGGCGGCTTCCCTATCTACTGGTCGCGAGAATAAATAGCCTTGTCCATGTTCGCATTGTAGCTGTTGCAATTGATTTAACTGCTCTCTTGTTTCTATTCCTTCTGCTACCAAATCCATGCCTAAATTGTGAGCTAATATGATGATAGTGCGGATAATTTCTAAATTCTTAGGATCTATGCTCATGCGGCTAACAAAGGCACGATCGATTTTCAAAGTGTCAAAAGGAAATGTATGCAGATATGAAAGAGATGAATATCCCGTGCCGAAGTCGTCTATACTCAAGTGAATTCCCCGATCTTTCAGGTATTCCAGAATATTTGTTACCGATTTAGCATTTTCCATAACTGCTGTTTCTGTAATCTCTAATTTCAAGCTCAAAGGGTTAATTCCTGTCTCTTTTAGCAAGCGATCGATTCGCTCTATAAAGCAGGATTGAACCAATTGCACTGCCGAAACATTGACACTGATCGATAAAGGAGGATTAGTAGGGAATTTTTGCTGCCATGCCATAATTTGACTTGTTGCTTCGCAGAGAACCCACGCGCCTAGTGGTATAATTAAACTACTTTCTTCTGCTAGGGGAATGAACTCCGCAGGCGAAACTAAACCCCTCTCTGGATGCAGCCAACGAACTAAAGCTTCAAAACCGATGATTTGATGGTTAACCAGGGACAAAATAGGCTGATAATAAACTTGAAATTCTCTATTTTCTAAAGCTCGTCGTAAATCGGCATCTAAATGTAAAGGTCTGACAGCTCGTTCTTGCATTGATGTATTAAAAACGGCATAGCGGCTTTTTCCTAACCCTTTGGCTTGGTTCATCGCAGTTTCGGCAGCTTGCAAAAGTTGTTCTGGTTGCTGATAATTAATAGAACTCAAGACAATGCCGATGCTGGAGTCTGTGAATAATTCGCAGCCATCTAATTTGAAGGGTGCGCTTAATTGCTGCTGGATGTGTTCGGCGATCGCGATCGCATCGCTTTCTTCCTGAATATTTTCCAATAAGATCGCAAACTCGTCTGGCCCGACATGAGCAATGCTATTAATTTTAGGAAGCTGCTCGAACTCATCATTTTTAGGGCGACAAGTTTGCAGTCTTTCTGCTACAGCCATTAGCAGTTCGTTCGCCACTTTCTGCCCCATGCTATATTTTACAAGCTGAAAGCGGCTGAGGTCAAGGTAAAGTACGGCGAATAAAGTTGTTTCCTCACAGAGAGATCGCACGGCAAACTGTTTGAGCCAAGCTATAAAAAAAGTCTGATTGGGCAAATCAGTAATTTGGTCGTAAAAAGCATACTTCCACAACTGCTTTTCTGCCCGCTGTTGTAAGGTAATGTTTTGTACCATTGACAATACTCCAATTACCGCGCCGTCTTCTTTTTTTATCGTTGTATTTTGCCAGTCACAGGTGATAATTTCACCTGTTTTAGTGAGGTTTTCATTAACATTTTGCTTCGTATGTTCGCTGTGAAATAGCTGCTGGAAAATATCTCCGATCTCGCTACGAACTTCTGGGGGAACGATTATGTCGTAATGTCTGCCTAAAACTTCTTCTTTGCTAAAGCCAAATATTTGTTCGGCGGCAGGATTCCACTCTTGAATTCGGGATTCTGGATCGGTGAAAATATATCCAATTGGCATTCGTTCAATTTGTAACTGGAGGCGTTCTTGTAATTCTTTGGTTTGTTGATATAGCTGGGCGTTAAGTATTGCCATTGCACAGCGTTCGGCGGTAATTTCTAATAAATGTAGTTCGCGATCGCTGTAGGGATGAATGCTACACCAATCTACATGGAGAACGCCTACTAAAGTGTCGTAGCGCTTCAGGGGTAAGCCTAGCATGGTACGAATTCCGCAATCTTGAATATACTCGTTGCATACCCGCCCGTCAGTCTGGGCATCTTCTACATACAGCGGTTTTCTAGTGGCGGCGATGATGCCGGGAAAGCCTTCTCCAATGGGGATTGTGCTAGCGCTGATTCCGGTCTCAACTCCAATGCTGGCGCGTACAGATAGTGTAGTAGCTGCTTCCTCTTCTCCTATTAACAGGATGGCCGCTCTGTCAGCCTTCATTACTGTTACAATTCTTTCTAAGAGCACGTTCAGCAGTTCTTCTAGTCTCAAGGTGCTGATGCTGTTGCCAGTGACAATGTTAAGGGCTGTCAAATCTTCGGTTTGTTGTCGAAGTTCCTCGATTAAGCGATCGCGCTCTTCTTCTGCACGTTTGCGATCGCTGATGTCAGCAATGACTGATAGAATGCTGTTGATCTGACCGTCAATGTCATATAAAGGCGCTAGGGAAAGAGAAATATCGATCTCGCTGCCGTTGCGCTTCACTGCTTTAGCTTCTAAATTCACCAAGGAGTCACCTTGGAAGACGCGATCGCGCACAACCTCACATTCCTCCTGTTTCTGGGGTGGAATAATCGGAAGAGGACTGTTTAAAACTTCCGTTTCCCGCCAGCCCAAAATTTTCTCTGCCGCTGGGTTCCACATTTTTACATAATTCTGGCGATCTGTTACAAAAATTGCCAGTGGCGCAGCAGAAACTACAGCTTGCAATTTTTCTTTTGTTTTTTGCAATACTTCTGTTGCCTGTTTGATCTCAGTGATATCTCGCGAGATGCCAATTAAGCCAATGGTCTTGCCGCTCTTGTCGCGGCAGAGGTATTTTGTGGCAATGTAAACTCGCTTGATATTATTGATTATCCCAAATTCTTCGATAGTTTGAGTCTCCCCACTCGCGAAAATTGCGCGGTCATTTTCTTGGTATTGGCTAGCAGTTTCTAGAGAGAAAAAATTCCGATCGTCTTTGCCTAAAATTTCCGATTTTGGTCTTCCTAAGAGCTGAGCAGTTGTGGAGTTAACCATCAGGTAGCGCCCTTCAATGTCTTTAACAAAGATTGCATCTGTCGTACCTTCAATGATTGCCTCTAAGAGGTTGTAGCTTTCTTGGAGGGAGTGGAAATTTCGGCGAATTAGAGCATAGATTAAACCACTGGTAACTAGGACAAATACCCACCCTTTAAGGGTTTGTATATTAGTGAAAAATCCAGAGGTCTGGGTCAGACTACCTAGTACCGTGTCGGAAAGCAAAATCCACAGGCTACTGAAAAAGGCATAGATAAATACAGTTCTGTAAGCTAATTGCTTGACAGAAGTTAAATTACTGTTCATGATTTTTTTAAGTTACGCCTGCGTGCGCGGCGGGCTATACTTGCGAGGCTTCTCAATCTGTCACCAGGCTCTTAGAGTTAGAAAAAAATCTGGAGTGCCCAGCGAGATTGTAGAGGACGGAAAGGTGGCTGGGAGTCTTGATAGCAGTAGCGCGATCCCACCCCCTGATTGCCGATAGTAAATGCTGACTATAGTTTAGCGGAGTTTGAATTAGAAAAAAATCTTCATTATAGAGAATTTAAGTTAATAATTGAGTTAAGTAAAATTGAACTGCTGAAATCGCTATGATTCGCTTAATTTTGACATCTTTGACTGTTACTTTAGTGATCGCAATCACTTGGTTGGGTAATTTAACTCACGCGATCGCGCTTTCTTCAACACCAGAAGCTGCTAATCCCCAGGAAGAATTAGGCGAACTGGTGCAGAAAGCTTTTGCTGCTACGAATAAGGGCGATTTTATTAAGGCTGAGAGTTTCTGGACGCAGATTGTTGAGAAGTTCCCAGAAATTGCCCCAGCTTGGAGCAATCGCGGCAATTCTAGAGTAAGTCAAAATAAGCTAGAGGAGGCGCTTTTAGACTATGAGAAAGCGAGCGAATTGGCTCCTGACGCTCCCGATCCTTATTTAAATCGAGGCACGGCTTTGGAGGGTTTGGGGCGGTGGTCAGAGGCGATCGCATCTTATAATCGTGTACTAGAATTAGACCCTGAAGATCCAGCCGCTTACAATAACCGAGGGAATGCAGAAGCGGGTTTAGGAGAGTGGGATCTTGCGATCGCAGACTACCGCAAAGCTGCTGACTTAGCTCCCGAATACGCCTTTGCCCGTGCTAATTACGCCCTCACTCTTTACCAAACTGGCGAAACTGCTGAAGCTATCACCACAATGAAAAATTTAGTCCGCAGATACCCAAAATTTGCCGATATGCGAGCAGCATTAACTGCGGCCCTTTGGGAAACGGGACAGCATGGAGAAGCTGAGAGTAATTGGGTGGCCGCTGTTGGGCTCGATAGTCGTTATAAAGACCTAAATTGGGTAGCAACCATTCGCCGCTGGCCGCCTGCGGTTGTGGCTGCATTGGATAAGTTTCTGCATTTGAAGTAAGTAGGACTGGGGGAAAAGAGGGGCTAGGGGCTAGGGACTAGGGGCTAGGGGCTAGGGGAAGAGAGGAAAAGAGGGGGGCTAGGGGCTAGGGGCTAGGGACTAGGGGAAGAGAGGGGCAGAGGGGACTAGGGAAGAAGGGGAAGAGGGAGCTAGAAGTTAGTAATTAGAAATTAAACTTTTTAAGACGAAAATGAAGAAGTAATCTCGATTTTACCTCTTCCCTAGCCCCTAGCCCCTAGCCCCTAGCCCCTTTCTTCCCTAGCCCCTAGCCCCTAGCCCCTCTTCCCTAGCCGACTTGACAGCCCACTTAGAATTGTTTAATATAGATATATGCAAACAAGGGGCTGTAATGGTTTCGACAGGGTGGCGAACGCTACTCCGTGATGCAGGTCGAGAGTGAGTCTTCTCTCGGAAATACCGGGCTCAACAAACAATAAGTGCAAACAACATTGTACCTTTTGCTCGTAAAGCCGCTACTGTAGCTGCTTAATAACCCATAACACGGTTCGAGCGTCTGTAGTTTGACTCCGTTAAGGATTACAGACAAAACCCCAACGGATGCCCTAATTAGTTTCCTCTGGTAGGCTAATTTGGAAAGAACATACCGGAGCATCCCACAATCCGGGACAATGGATAGTTCCCGCCTAGAGGATCAGATAGGCTAAACCTGTGAGCGATCGGGAAGCTAATACCCGCTTTGGACGGCAGTTCGATTCTGCCCAGTTCCATTAAGTTAAATACCCTCACCTTTTTAGGTGGGGGTATTTTGTTGTTGGGTAACGCTTGCGGATGCAAATAAACTTACGCTAATTATCCAGTAATTAACTCCAAGATGAAGACCAGCTTACAAAAGCAGACAAATTCACGGTAACTAGCCAGTAATTAACCTCAAGATCAAGGGGAGGATAGAAGCAGCTAGAAGAGTTGAAGAGTTAAGGAAATAATACTTACGTATAACTATAATAATATCAGACTTAATTATAATAAGTTGTTATTGACCAAAAAGGATCGCCATAGTTAAGAATTGTTAACAACCAAGCCCTCCAAAATATGTTGATTTTATTAAGGAGTATGGCTCATTGTAAAGAATTGGTAAAGCTGTTATTAAAATAAGATCCTAGTAAATAAGGGTATTGCTACCAAAGATAGATCGCTATAATACTTATCCTAGCTGCATTCTAGCTATTTTTTTGCAGCTAGCATGGTAGCTAGAGAAGAGTAAATAGAAAAATCTATCGGGAAAATATTAGCCCTCTCAACTAAAGTATAGGAACTTTTTTCCTAAGTCTATCTTTACACAACTGTTTTAATCGTGTTATTGTCAATGTGGAACATTAATTTATCGTCTATCTTGTGGACTGTCGCCACCCCAAACACACAGGTTGTACTTTGCTATTTTCAACCAATCCTCAGTTAGAGAAACTCTCTACATTATTTAGATCGAGACTACAAGGAATAAAAACTTATGACTACAACCACACAAAAGTTGCAGGTAGATCGCCGCAGTGGTCTAACTCATCAAGAATTTGTGGACGAATACCGCAATCCGAATAAACCCGTAATTATTACGGATCTTTCAAAAGATTGGCGAGCAACAACAGAGTTTACACCGGAATTTTTTAAAGAAAAATTTGCTGAAAGAATTATTGTTCTTGCGGATAAACCTTACAAGGTTGCGGAGTTGATGGATCTCTTGGTCAATTCAACCAAAGACAACCCCGCTCCTTATCCTTTGAAGATGGACTTACGCAAAGAATTTGCTGAATTAGTACCTTATGTAACACCTAGACCTAGCATTACTATCCCCGATCGCACTCCAAATCCCTTAATCCCTAGCGTGTGCTTGAATAGTTTATACGATCTAGAAATTTTTTTTGGAGGGCCAGGCGGAGAATTTCCTTACCTACATTACGATTACTTAGGTTTGTATGCCTTTATTAGTCAAGTGTATGGTGAAAAGGAATTTACACTATTTCCACCAGAGCAGCAGCCTTATCTTTACCCTCGCAAAGACTCTCCTTGGTTATCTGACATTGAGAATCACCACAATCCAGATATTAAAAACTACCCACTTTTTGCTCAAGCAACCCCAACAACTGTCGTCATCTCAGCCGGTGAAACCATGTTTATTCCCTGTGGTTGGTACCATACGGCGCGATCGCTCACAGTCACAATTTCAGTCGCCTTCGATCAGCTTTGTCAATCCAACTGGAATTTTTTCATCAAGGAATGCGTGACGGTTCGCAGAAAAAAATATCCGATCCTATCGAGAGCGATCGAGGCTTATTTAACAGTTTTAGGCTCTTTAATGACGGCTAGTGAAAGGTTGAGTGGGACAAGATAACTAACGGCTAGTGGAGATCTTTTTAAATCTCCACTACAATAAACACAGAAATGTTAGATTGTGAAAGTTGCTAATTTATTGAAAGTTGAGAAATGAATAACGAGTTATTACATTCACAATTCAATGCAACTGCCGTTGAGTTCGATCCGTTTGCTAGCGGTGAAATCTTAGTGACAGCACCCGCAACAGAAGCACAAAAAGAAATTTGGCTATCTGTACAAATGGGAGATGAAGCAAATTGTGCCTTTAATGAATCCCAATCCCTGCGGTTGCGCGGCCCCCTCAATCTAGAAATACTCCGTTCTTCCTTTCAAGCAATTGTGCAAAGACACGAAGCACTGCGGACTACCTTAAGTGCCGATGGCTCCACCCTTTGTATTACAGAATCCCTCAACCTGGAAATTCCCTTAATTGACTTATCAGCATTAAGCGAACAAGAGCGTAAAATCCAACTCGCACAACTGCGGCGACAAGCTGTCGAGCAACCATTCAATCTCGAACATGGCCCCCTATTGCGCGTGCAAATTATCAAATTGCAAGCTGAAGAACACCTGGCAATCATTACAGCTCACCACATTATTTGTGATGGTTGGTCATGGGGGGTATTTATCCCAGATTTAGGTGCAATTTACTCCGCATTAAAACAAGGTATTTCCCCTAACTTACCCCTACCCGAAAGCTTCAGCGAATACGCATTATTACAGCAGCAACAAGCAAATTCTTCAGAAGTTCGCGCCGCTGAAAACTACTGGATAGAAAAATTTGCTAATCAAGTTCCCGTCCTCAATCTTCCTATAGATCGATCGCGGCCTCCTTTCCGAACTTATAACTCTTTACGGGAAGATTGGGAAATTAATGCCTCTGTGGTGACACCGCTTAAACGTGCAGGCGCAAAGCTCGGCTGTAGTTTCGTAAATACCGTGTTTGCGGCTTTTGAAATCTTTCTCTACCGGATATCGGGACAAACAGACTTAGTAGTAGGAATGCCGACAGCAGGTCAACTGTTTGCCGATAAAAGCCAACTGGTAGGTCACTGCGTAAATTTACTACCACTGCGAACTGAAATTGACGCAGAGCGACCCTTTAGCGATTACCTACGACAGCGAAGAGCAGCAATTTTAGACGCTTACGAACACCAACAAATGACCTTTGGTAGCGTCCTCAAGCAATTAAATCTGCCGCGAGATCCCAGTCGAATTCCCCTGGTATCGGTAATTTGTAATATCGATCAACCCCTGAAGGGTAATAGCCTTCAGTTTGAGGGTTTAGAGGCAGAATTTTTCTCGAATCCCAGAATTTCTGAGAATTTTGAGATGTTCATCAATGCTGTAGATTTGGGCGACAAACTGATCTTAGAATGTCAGTATAATACGGATTTATTTACGGCTGAAACGATCCGCCGTCGCCTGCAAGAATTTGAGACTTTATTGGCAGGAATTGCCAGCGATCCTCAGCAAAAAATCTCCGAACTTCAGATTTTACCGGCAGATGAAAAAGCCCAAATCTTGACAATTTGGAATCAGACGCAAAAAGAATTACCTCAAGTTCAATGCGTTCACCAATTATTTGAAGCGCAGGTAGAACTTACCCCGGAAGCCGTAGCTGCAATTTTTGACGACCAACAACTCACTTATCGGGAATTAAACGCCAAAGCTAATCAACTAGCACACTATTTACAAACATTAGGAGTGGGGCCAGAAGTGCTAGTGGGGATCTGCGTCAATCGTTCCCTAGAAATGTTAATAGGATTGTTGGGAATTTTAAAAGCAGGCGGTGCTTACGTACCCTTAGATCCAGCCTATCCTCAAGATCGGCTAGAATTTATGTTCCAAGATGCACAAATTTCCGTACTTTTAACTGAGGAAAAATTGCTAGCAGAATTGCCGGCATCGGCGGCAATTCGCATTTGCCTCGATCGCGACTGGCCAACGATCGCATCCTACAACCAGAATAACCCCACAAACCAGAGTTCGCCCGCTAACTTAGTTTACTTACTCTACACCTCCGGTTCCACAGGCAGACCTAAAGGTGTCGCGATCGAACATCATAGTCCCATTGCCTTTATTGACTGGGCCAGAAGCGTATTTTCACCCCAACAACTGGCGGGAGTTTTAGCCTCAACTTCCATCTGCTTTGACCTCTCAGTATTTGAGATATTTGTACCTCTAAGCTGCGGTGGCAAAGTCATCGTCGCAGAGAATGCCTTGCACCTGCCTAGCTTACCGGCAGTCAAAGCAGTTACATTGGTGAATACAGTCCCCTCTGCGATCGCAGAATTAGTCAGAATCGGCATCCCTGCCAATGTAAAAACAGTCAACTTAGCAGGAGAACCCCTTTCTCAAGCATTAGCGCAACGGTTGTACGAAACCGGGAGTATCGAACAGCTATTTAACCTCTACGGCCCTTCGGAAGACACCACCTATTCAACCTTTACCTTAGTCGAAAAAGGAGCCAAACAACCGCCATCTATTGGTCGGCCAATTGCCAATACCCAAACTTATATTCTCGACTCTCACTTACAACCAGTTCCCATCGGCGTAGCTGGAGAATTGCACCTGGGTGGTGCAGGTTTAGCGAGGGAATACCTGAATCGGCCCGAATTAACAGCCGAAAAGTTTATTGCCAATCCCTTTAGCAATCAAAATGGCGATCGTCTTTATAAAACAGGAGATTTAGCCCGCTATTTACCCGATGGCAATATCGAATATTTAGGCCGGATTGATAATCAAGTAAAAGTTCGCGGCTTCCGCATTGAACTAGGCGAGATCGAATCAGTTTTAGCTCAATATCCCGCCGTCCAAGAAAATGCAGTAGTAGCCCGCGAAGATGTCCCTGGCGAGAAGACTTTAGTCGCCTATGTGGTACCGGGAGATCTCAGCGCGATCGCCGATCCCGAAACCGGAGTTGATGCTAGTAGCGAACAAGTAGCAGAATGGCATCAAAAATGGGATGACCTCTACAAATCTGGGTATGAAAATCTCTCAAACCAGAAATCAAAAGATTGGAAATCGCCCAACTCTCAATTAGATGATGTTGCCTTTTTGTTTCTGGGACTCTCGCAAGTTCTGATCGAAAACGCCGACTCGGATTGGCAGTTAGATGACTTAGCAAAGCTGACTAAAGCTGATGAAATGGATGCTTTAGAAGAACAAGTCAAACAATGGTTAAATCCCACCATCGATCGGATTCTTAGCTTAAAACCAGATCGGGCGATGGAAATTGGCTGCGGCTGCGGTCAGATATTATTGAGAGTTGCACCTCACTGTAGCTATTTCTTAGGAACAGATTACGCAGAATTAGTAATTCAGGAACTAGGAAAAACAGTCAATAGTCCTGAATGGAACTTAACTCAAGTCGAGCTAGATTGCCGAGAAGCAGACCAATTAAAAGAGGGAGAAATCGCTTCGTTTGACACCGTAATTATCAATGGGGTGACTCCGCATTTACCCGATATTAACTATCTGTGGCGAGTGCTGGAAAATGCGGTAAAAACCGTCAAACCAGGGGGATGCCTTTATGTGGGAGACGTGCAAGGTTATGGGCTATTAGCAGCCTGTCATGTAGCCGACCTTTTAAAGCGATCGCCTGCCTCAATGCCTCTCGAAGAATTCAAAAAAGCCCTCGAAAATCGCATTGCCAATGAAGAAGAACTGATGATCGATCCGGGATTCTTTTACGCCCTAGAAGAGAAAATTCCCGCGATCGGTCGAGTTGAATTTCAACTGCGCCGGGGTCACATTCTCAATGAAACAACTCAAGTTCACTACGATGTCTTCCTCTACATCGAGCCCGAATCCCAAACAGTAGTAGAACCAACCTGGCATGATTGGCAGGACGAACAATTAACTCTGGAATCAGTACAGAAAATTCTGGAGGAAAATCAGCCAGATTTGTATTGCATCAAAAGAGTTCCTAACAGTCGGCTTCAGAAAGAAGTACAAGCTCTAAAATTGCTCAGAAATCAGGATAACTTACCCACAGTGGGAGACTTGACTGCTGCCTTAGAGAATATCCCCGCTGGTATTCATCCTGAAAGTTTGTGGGCTTTAGAAGAGAGTTTACCCTATACGGTAAATCTACAATGGTCAGACATCAGCAGTAAAAATGGCTACTTTGAGGCAATTTTTCAACGACGTACCTCAGAAAAATCCCCAGCGCTGAAAATCGCTCCTCCCCCAGAAGCAAGAAGAACCACCTTACCTCTAAACCGCTATGCAACCAATCCCTCTCTGAAGAAATTATCCAATAAGTTAATCCCGCAATTGCGGAGCTTTTTGAAAGCAAAACTACCTGACTACATGGTGCCCCCAACTTTCGTCTTCTTAGGCGAAATGCCGTTAACTCCTAATGGCAAAATCGACCGTCGGGCATTGCCAAATCCGATCCAAAATCACCTAGAACTAGAATTAAACTACGTTGCTCCTCGTACACCTATAGAACAAGAATTGGCTCAAGTTTGGGCTGAGATTTTGAGGATAGAACGAGTTGGTATTCGTAACAACTTCTTTGATTTAGGTGGACATTCCTTGTTAGCAATTCGAGCGATAACTCGTTTGCAAGAAAGCCTGGGTGTAGAACTGTCTTTGAAGAGCTTCTTTCAAGCACCGACAGTAGAAACCCTGGCGGAACAAGTCGAAGCTTTACGCTACGTGCAAGGAGCAAAGATTGATTTCGACACGGATGAAGAACGTGAAGAATTTGAGTTATAGCAACTGCTAAACTTACGTAACGCCGCCCTCTGGGCGGTAATTTACCACCTAAAGGGCGGCGTTACATAAGTTATCAAAAAATAGAAGTTGCTCTGTTAATTGTGGTCTTCTACTATATAACAACATTGATAAAACCATCAGGAAATTGAGTTATGAAAACCGCTGAATTTTTGACAGATCTGCGAAGTTTAGGTGTAGAAATTCAATTGAAAGGCGATCGCTTAACCTGTAATGCTCCCAAGGACGCTCTTACTGCTGAATTGCGAAAAGAATTAAGCACTCGCAAAGCCGAAATTCTCTCTTTCTTGCGCCAAGCTGAGGAGATAGCTGTTACACCCACAGTCACCATTAAACCTGCTCCCAGAGATGGGAATTTACCCCTTTCTTTTGCTCAAGAACGTTTGTGGTTACTCAACCAGTTTGCTCCCGATAACCCAATGTATAACATCCTATTGGCGGTACGCCTGCGGGGAGAGTTAGATGAAAGCGTGTTCGAGCAATGTTGGGGGGAAATTCTGCAACGTCATGAAGCTTTGCGAACTACCTTTAAACGAGTTGATAACCAACCCGTACAGATTATTGCTGAATTTATCTCTTCTCTTTTATCGATTATCAGCTTAGAAGAACTCCCAGAAATTGAGCGAGAACCAGAAGCGCTACAAATCTTGAACCAAGAGGTTCAACGCCCTTTCAAATTGGAAGAGGGGCCTTTATTCCGAGTAAAATTAGTGAGACTAAATCACGAGGAAAGGCTTTTAGTAGTAGTCATACATCATATAATTGCCGATGGTTGGTCATTAGAAATATTGATGAAAGAATGGGGAGCGCTTTACAAAGCATTTTTGCAGGGACAGCCTTCTTCTTTGCCGAAGTTACCCATCCAGTATGCTGACTTTGCCTATTGGCAAAAACAGTGGTTGCAAGGTGAAGTATTAGAAAGCCAACTAGCCTACTGGAAACAGCAATTAAGTGGCAATATTCCTGTACTGAAATTGCCCATTTCTCAGTCTGCAAGCTTGACTCCAAGTTCCCAAGGTAGCTATCAAGTTGTAGAGTTTTCTAAGGAATTTTCGACTGCGATCGAAACTGTTAGCCGTCAAGAAGGTTTGTCTGTATTTATGACGCTGTTGACAGCCTTTCAGATATTGCTCAACCGATATACAGGCCAAGAAGACCTTGTGATGTGTTTGCCAAGTGCAGGCCGCAAGGGTGCGGAGACTGAGGGGGTAGTTGGGTATTTTAATAACATTGTGGTGTTGCGGACTGACTTATCAGGAAATCCCAGTTTTCGGGAGTTATTAGGAAGAGTACGCCAAGGAGTTTTAGGAGCCTATGACCATCAAGATGTACCGTTTCAAACTGTCGCAGAATTGCCTAATTTAGCACGTATACCTCTGTCAAAAACCTTGTTTAGTTTGGAAGAGTCCTTCGCAAACCTGTTGGAGTTACCAGGTATTGATATCAGTTCTTTGTTTCTCGATAATCAAGCCGCTGATTTTGATTTAGGTTGGTTGAACCTCTATGATGGATCGAGGTTCAAGATTATGACAAAATACAAAACTGATTTATTTAATGAGAGTGACATTTCTGAACTCCTAGAAAATTTTCAGAGAGTTTTGGAAAACATTATCCGCGATCCTAGCAGCCATCTATTCTCATTACCGTACTTCCGACAAATAAACCCGGATACAGTGATGGAAGTAGAACCTTCTAATTTACAAAAAACCTTTGTTGCTGCTAGTAATGAGATAGAAATTGAACTCACCCAGATGTGGGAAGAAACTTTAGGAATTAAGCCGATTGGAGTTAAGGATAATTTCTTCGAGTTAGGCGGACACTCACTGAATGCTGCGCGTTTGTTCTTTAAAATTCAGGAGAAGTTTGATAAAACTCTCCCTCTAGCTACTCTTTTTCAAACCCCAACTATTGAGGGAATTGCTAATATTCTTCAGCAAAAAGAATGGTCTGCTCCTTGGTCAAGCTTAGTCCCAATTCAACCCAAGGGTTCGAGAAGGCCTTTATTCTGCATTCACGCAGTTGGTGGCAATGTGCTTTCTTATCAGGTTGTAGCACATTATCTCGGTCAGGATCAGCCTGTTTATGGATTACAATCGCGAGGTCTTGATGGGAAATCGCAACCTCACACTACTATTGAAGAAATGGCAAGAGATTATATCAAAGAAATTCGTAGCGTCCAGCCTAAAGGGCCCTATTGTTTGACCGGTCACTCCTTTGGAGGAATTGTGGCATTTGAAATCGCTCAGCAACTTGTAGCGGCTGGTGAAAAAGTTGGTTTGCTGGCTTTACTTGATACCTTTAGTCCGACTGTATCAACCGATGTGCCATCTTTATCCTATCAGTTTTACATCCATCGTTTAAATCTTTCACGATTTAAACTCAAGGATAAGTTTTTGTACGTCATTGATAGAATACTGTGGATGTTTGAGAAATTAGGCGCGAAGATTGTCAAGAAATTTTATCAGTGGTTCCCTGGTAAAAATGGCGATGGAATCCCAGAGCATTTTAAGCTAATAGAGGCCAATAATTTTCAGTCTCAATACACTTATGCGCCGAAAGTTTATCCGGGGAAGGTGACTGTATTACGCGCAATTGAACGACCAACAAAAGAATATTATGAGCCTTTTCTAGGCTGGGGAGATTTAGCTGCTGGTGGAGTAGATATCGTAGAGGTTCCGGGACATCATAAAACTCTGATCTTAGAACCTCGCGTTCAGTCCTTAGCCAAGGCTTTGAATGAGTGTTTGGATAAGGTGTAAACAGGAAAGATTAGTAACGCCGCCCTCTCCAGAGGGCGGTAAATTACCACCCAGAGGGCGTACAGTTTTCTCTCCTAGATAACTAAAGTTTCTTCCTCCTTCCTTCTCTCCTAGATAACTAAAGCTTCTTCCTCCTTCCTTCTCTCCTAGATAACTAAAGCTTCTTCCTTCTTCCTTCTTCTTATGAGCGATCGCTATTCCTATAAACTATCACCCATGCAACAGGGGATGCTGTTTCACCACCTCAAGGCGGAACAATCCGGGGTGGATATTGAACAGGTACTCTGTCATCTTCATCACGATCTTAACGTTGCAGTTTTCCAACAAGCTTGGGATCTCGTCATTGAGAGACATACTACCTTAAGAACTAGCTTTGGGTGGTCGGAAACAGGGGAACCGTTGCAAACAGTACATCCCCAAGTAAACATAGTAATCGAACTTCAAGACTGGCGAAACTTATCGGAGAGCGATCGCACTCAATCTCTCCCTACCTATCTGCAAAGCGATCGTCAACGTGGTTTTACTCTAGCAGAACCTCCCTTGATGCGTCTAGCCTTGTTCCAGCAAGGCGAGGCTGACTACCAGCTAATTTGGACATTCCATCATATTTTACTAGATAGTCACGCGATCGCCACTGTCTTAAAAGAAGTTTTCACTTTTTATGAGGCTTTGTCTCAAAAACAAGAATTACAACTAGCCGCACCCTATCCTTATCAAGACTACATCGAATGGTTACAAAAGCAGGATCTATCGCCAGCCGAAACCTACTGGAAACAAACCTTTAAAGGCTTCAGTACACCCACTCCGCTAATAGTCGATCGCCCCTCTGTTCAAGATAGTATTCAAGCCAATCGGATAATAGAAACAATTCGAGTTTCACCCTCTATTACTTCTAGCTTAAAAGCTTTATACCCAGCCAATAAGATCGCTCTCAATACGATTATTTTAGCAGTGTGGGCACTGCTACTCAGTCGCTATAGTAGTGAAGAAGAAGTCTTATTTGGTCATACTAGAACTTGTCGCCAAGGAACCCTCAAAGGTGCAGAAACAATGGTGGGTTTCTTGAGCAATTCTCTACCTTTACGAGTCAATGTCTCACCAGAAAAAACCATAAAAAATTGGCTAGAAGCGCTCCAAAATCAATTGGAAAAATTGCAAGACTACGAACATACTCCTTTGATTGAAGCGATTGCTTGGAGCGATATTTCCAGTGGAACTTCTTTATTTGAAAGCCTTGTCACCTTTGAAGATGAACCGATTAACTCGCTCTTACAAGGTCAAGGTGGTGATTGGGTTAAGCGCGAATTTCAACTCCTAGAACAAACTAATTTTCCCCTCAATCTTTACGGATACGGTGGCGAAGAACTTTTACTCAAAATTGAAGCGGATGCTCAACGCTTTGATGGCGATACAATAGTTAGAATGCTAGGGCATCTGAAAACTTTACTAGAAAATATAGCCGCTAATCTCGATCGCCCCCTAAAGGAATTACAGTTACTAACTGTAGCTGAAAAAGAGCAATTATGTCAATGGAATCAAACCCAAACAGAGCATACGAACTACTGCGTTCACCAATTGTTTGAGCAACAGGTAGAACGTACACCTGATGCTATTGCTATTACCTTCCCTTCCCAATCTCCTGACTCTTATTTAACCTATCAACAACTCAATGAACGAGCTAATCAACTCGCCGATTACTTACAGGAATTAGGCATCGGGCCCGATATCTTAGTTGCCGTTTGTCTGGAACGATCTTTAGAAATGGCGATCGCGATTTTAGGTATTCTGAAAGCAGGCGGTGCTTATGTTCCCATAGATCCAGCTTACCCTCCAGAAAGGTTAACATTTATGTTAACTGATACCCAAGCCCCTGTCATTCTTACTCAGTCCCAATTAGTTGACAATTTACCCTCCCATCAAGCTAAAACTATTTGCTTAGATACAGACTGGTCAACCCTCAGCCAAAAAAGCAAAACTAACCCCATTAATCGAGCTAATCCTCATAACTTAACCTATGTAATTTATACATCTGGATCGACTGGTAAACCGAAAGGTGTAGCTTTAGAACATCGAGGTTTAGTTAACTTAATTTTGTGGCAACTTCAAAACTCTGGTCTCAGCGTTCAAGCCAAAACTCTACAATTTGCTTCTCTGAGTTTTGATGTCTCATTTCAGGAGATTTTCTCAACTTTATGTGCTGGTGGAACCTTAGTTTTCATTACCGAAGAATTGCGGAGAGATGCGGGTAAATTATTAAGCTTCCTGATGGCACAATCAGTTGAAAGGCTTTTTCTTCCTTTTATTGCCTTACAGCACCTTGCAGAAGCGGCCCAAACCTACGAATTAGTTCCTACTACGCTGCGAGAAATAGTCACGGCGGGGGAACAATTACAAATTAGTCCGGCAATTTCTTACCTGTTTTCTCAGATCAAAAACGCCACATTGCACAATCATTACGGCCCTTCAGAAAGTCATGTAGTTACTGCTTTTACCTTAACAGGTTCGCCTACTAATTGGCCCGCACTTCCCTCTATTGGTCGCCCGATTAGTAATACTCAAATGTATGTACTAGATCGATACTTGCAAAAAGTACCAGTCGGTGTACCAGGGGAATTATATATTGGTGGGGTGAACTTAGCAAGGGGTTATCTCCATCGCCCCGACTTGACAGATGAAAAATTTATTGCTAATCCCTTTTTAGAGGAGTTGGAAAGCAAAGATTTCAACTCAAGACTTTATAAAACAGGGGATTTAGCTCGCTACCTTCCTGATGGAAATATTGAGTATCTGGGTCGGATTGACAATCAAGTTAAAGTGCGGGGATTCCGTATCGAATTAGGGGAAATAGAAACGGCACTAGCGACTCATTCCGCAGTTAAACAAGTGGTGGTAACAGCCCGCGAAGATGAACCCGGAAATAAACGCTTAGTAGCTTATCTTGTCCTGAATACTGAACAACAAATTGCCATTAGTGACTGGCGAAAGTTTCTCCTTGAGAAACTCCCAGACTATATGATTCCTTCAATATTTATCACCCTAGATCGCCTACCACAAACTCCTAGTGGCAAGATAGATCGCCGATCTCTTCCTGCGCCAGATATGCAGCGGCCGCACTTAGAACAGAGTTACGCGGCTCCGCAAAATCATTGGGAATCAATACTTGCCAATATCTGGTGCAAGCTGTTAAAATTTGAGCAGGTTGGTATTGATGATAATTTCTTCGAGCTTGGTGGTAATTCATTGCTCAGCCTTCAAGTAGTTGCCAAAGTCAGGCAAGAACTTAATATCGATCTACCAGTGGTAAAAGTATTTCAGTATCCTACTATCAGTGACTTGGCAAAATACCTCTCTAGTCAGGGAAAAAATGAGGTTTCTGCATCTGAACAGTTTCAAGAGCGAGGAGATAAACAAAAGTCAGCAATGGCTCGGTTTCGTCCTACTAGGAAGTGATTGTTAGACTATTATAGTTAAGTAACTCCACCTAATTTTGTAGGATGGGTGGAGCGAAAGCGAAACCCATCTTAGAAGGCAGAAGGCAAAAAGAAAAAGTAGTTTTGAGTAGGTAGGTTATAGTTAACCGTTAACCGTTAACAAAGAGTTGGGTTACGCTGCGCTTCACCCAACCTACATTTTGTAGAAACGATCCATGCTGTAGAAACTAAAGGAGATCAATAACTTAATGACTAATTCACAAGAATATGAAGGTGTAGCAATTGTCGGGATGGTTGGGCGTTTTCCAGGCGCAACCAATCTCGATGAATTGTGGTCGAATTTATGCAATGGTGTTGAATCGACGACATTTTTAACTGATGCTGAACTTGACCCCAGTATTGACAGCCAACTAAAATCTGACCCAAACTACATCAAAGCGAAAGGGATTATTAAAGATGCGGATAAATTTGATGCGGATTTCTTTGGGATAAATCCCCGCGAAGCGGAAATTATCGACCCGCAGCAGCGAATTTTTCTAGAAATGGCATGGGAGGCTTTAGAAAAAGCGGGTTGTAATCCTGACACTTATAAAGGTTTAATCGGTGTATTTGCCGGAACGGGAAATAACACTTATTTCGCTAATAATGTTTCTAAAAGACCGGATTTAATCGAAGCGATCGGTGCATTTCAAGCAATGGTCGCCAATGAAAAAGATTTTTTGACTACCCGCACTTCCTATAAGTTAAATCTCAAGGGGCCGAGTCTTAATATCTATACTGCTTGTTCGACTTCCTTAGTCACAGTTAGTAATGCTTTCTACAGTTTACTGAGTTATCAATGCGATATGGCGATCGCAGGTGGTATCTCCGTCACCGTTCCCCAAAATAGCGGCTATTTGTACCAAGACGGGGGAATGTTTTCTAATGATGGCTATACTCGCTCCTTTGAAGCAAACGCCCAGGGGACGGTATTCGGAAATGGTGCAGGGGTGGTGGTACTCAAGCGTTTAGAAGATGCGATCGCCGACCGCAATTATATCTATGCTGTGATTAAAGGTGCGGCCACCAATAACGACGGCGCGGGAAAAGTGAGCTTCGCCGCCCCCAGTGTAGACGGTCAAGCAGGCGCGATCGCAATGGCCCAATCTTTTGCCGGCATAGAACCCGAAACTATTAGCTACATCGAAGCACACGGAACTGCTACACCCCTGGGAGATCCGATTGAAATTGAGGCCTTAACTCAAGTTTTTCGCGCTCAAACTCAGAAAAAACAATTCTGCGCGATCGGCACCATTAAAAGCAACTTCGGACATATAATCGCAGGTGCGGGCGTTGCTGGTTTGATTAAAACCGCCCTTTCTCTTCACCATAAACTCATCCCGCCTACGCTGCACTTTGACAAACCCAATCCCAAAATTGATTTTGCCAACAGTCCCTTTTACGTCAATGCCACTTTATCCGAATGGAAAGCCGGCCCCACACCTCGACGGGCCGGTGTCAGTTCCTTCGGCGTAGGGGGTACAAACGCCCATGCAGTCTTGGAAGAAGCGCCCCCAGTTACACCCTCTGGCCCCTCTCGTCCTCGGCAATTACTCTTACTCTCAGCGAAAACCCCATCGGCCTTAGATGCGGCCACAGCTAACTTACGGGAATACTTGCAGCAAGACCCCGCACTCAATCTCGCGGATGTTGCTTACACCCTCAAAGTCGGTCGCAAACCCTTTAATCATCGCCGCTTCGCGGTCTGTAGCAGCCGAGAAGATGCCTTACAGGTGCTAGATAGTCTCCCTCCCCAACAGTCGGCCACGCGCCAGACAGACGGCAAACAGCGCCCGATTGCGTTCATGTTTCCGGGGCAAGGGTCGCAGTATATCAATATGGGCTTGAATCTCTATGAGACTGAGGCTGTATTCCGAGACACAGTAGACGAGTGTGCAGAACTGTTGAAACCCCATCTGGACTTAGATTTGCGGGATATACTCTACCCTGACGGTGGCGATGCTGAAGCCGCAACGACTCAGTTACGCCAAACTTGTTTTACCCAACCGGCTTTATTTGTTGTTGAATATGCTTTAGCTCAACTGTGGATGAGTTGGGGGATTCAACCTCAAGCGACCATCGGTCATAGTATTGGTGAATTTGTTTCCGCCTGTCTAGCTGGGGTGTTTTCGCTACAAGATGCCTTAATGTTAGTGGCGACAAGGGGGCGGTTGATCCAGAGTCTTCCCACTGGTTCCATGCTATCAGTGGCCCTACCGGCCGCCACTTTAGAACAGCGGTTGAGTGCGGAAGTGGCAATTGCAGCGATTAATGGCCCCTCTTTATGTGTAGCATCGGGGGCAACAGATGCGATCGCAGCCTTAGAAAGCCAATTAGCAAGCGAAGGTATCACCTGCAAACATTTACATACCTCTCACGCCTTCCATTCACCGATGATGGAACCCATCATCGACACCTTTGCTAATTATGTCCGACAAGTAGAACTTAAGCCACCACAAATTCCCTTTGTTTCTACTGTTACTGCTAGCTGGATTACAGCAGAACAAGCAACAGATTGTCTATACTGGGCAAAACATTTGCGGCAAACAGTACGCTTTGCAGAAGGAGTACAGGAATTATGGCAAAACGATTCTACCCTAATTTTATTGGAAGTTGGCCCTAGAACAACGGCGGCAACCTTAGCTCGCAAACAAGCCAAAGACTTGAAAAAACAAGTCGTAATTTCTTCCCTCAGCGATACCGCAGTTAATAATAGTGAATGGTCAGCTTTATTAACTGCCGTTGGACAACTTTGGCTGGCGGGTAGGGCGATCGACTGGGAGAGTTTTTATGCTGAAGAAACTCGCAGTCTCATTCCTTTACCCACCTATCCTTTTGAACGGAAACGCTACTGGGTAGAACCTATTGCTAGCATCCCATCAGCAGCCGAAGTTGCTGTCACCTCCGCCCAAAAAGCGATAGATTCTCAGCCCCCATTACCATTACCCATTACTCATTCTTCATCCACCATGCAAACATCCCTAGCGAATCAAACTAAATCGCGCAAAGAGAGAATTTTCCCCTTATTACAAGAAGTCATCGAAGAAACTTCGGGGTTAGAAATTGATATTGCTGATGCTGCAACCTTATTCGTAGAATTGGGAATAGATTCTCTAGCTTTGACGCAAGTGGGAACTGCTTTGCAGAAAAAATTCAACATCAAAATTACATTTCGTCAGTTATTAGAGGATTTCCCCACCCTCGACAGCTTAGCAGAATTCCTAGATGGAAATTTGCCGCCAGAAGTCTTACCCGCCCCACAGGAAACCGCACCAATTTTATCACAAACTGTCAGCGAATCAGCCCCGCCGCCACATCAAATAACCAGACAAGAAAATCAAAACCAATTGCCAGTCACCAATTACCAATTACCAATTACCAACTACCAAGTACCCATAGCAAATACTCAACCCGGTTCTCTAGAATCCGTCGTAGCTCAACAGTTGCAATTGATGTCCAAGCAACTAGACTTGTTGGGAAATAATCATTCATCTTCCCTACCATCTGCACTGCCTGTTTCTACTCCTCAAACTATCCAACAGTCGCCTCCAATCTTATCACCTGCTCCGATCGGTAATGGCAGTAGTAATGGCACTAGCAGCGCCCCCACATCACAAAATTCTCCCCCACCAACCGAAGAGAAAAAACCCTTTGGTGCTGCGGCGCGAATCAACACTCAGGGAAGAGAATTAAATTCCCAACAACAAGCAAAATTCGAGGCATTTGTCAAGCGATATACAGCTAAAACTCCCAGCTCTAAAAAGTACGCTCAATCCCACCGCCACCACCTCGCAGATCCGCGCACAGTCTCAGGTTTTAATCCCACTTATAAAGAGATTGTTTACCCGATTGTAGTCAATCGTTCCTTGGGTTCCAAACTTTGGGATTTAGACGGTAATGAGTATCTAGATTTAACCAACGGTTTCGGCTCTAACTTTTTTGGATATTCCGCACCCTTTATTGTCCAAGCAATTGAAGAACAACTCAAACAAGGTTATGAAATTGGGCCGCAAACCCCTCTGGCTGGAGAAGTTGCTGAACTGATTTGCGAATTAACTAAGCTAGAGCGCGTGGCATTTTGTAACACAGGATCGGAAGCAGTTTTAGGTGCGATGCGCCTAGCCAGAACCGTAACTGGACGTAATAAAATCGCCATTTTTTCAGGTGCTTATCACGGCATTTTTGATGAAGTAATCGTGCGGGGAACGAAAAAATTACGGTCAATTCCCGCCTCCCCAGGAATTATGCCAGAAGCAGTTGAAAATGTGTTAATCGTGGATTATGGCGAACCTGAATCTCTGGAAATTTTAAGAAATCATGCCGATGAATTAGCCGCGATTATGGTAGAACCAGTCCAGAGTCGCCGTCCCGATCTTCAACCCAAAGAATTCCTGCATGAATTGCGACGAATTACCGAAAAATCGGGTTCAGCTTTCATTATGGATGAAGTGATTACTGGTTTCCGAATTCATCCCGGCGGTTCTCAAGCTTATTTTGGCGTGGAAGCGGATATCGCCACCTATGGCAAAGTAGTTGGTGCTGGTTTACCGATTGGGGTAATTGCTGGCAATCGCAAATTTATGGATGCTCTCGATGGTGGTTTCTGGCAATATGGCGACAGCTCATTTCCTGAAGTTGGTGTCACCTATTTTGCGGGTACTTTTGTCCGCCATCCGCTGGTATTAGCAGCGGCGAAAGCAGCTTTAGAGTATTTGAAGCAATGCGGGCCCCAGTTGCAACAATCGCTCAATCAAAAAACCAATAAATTAGCGGCGGATCTCAATGGTTTGTTTGAGCAATTGCAGGTTCCCTTCCAAGCGAAAAATTTTGGTTCTCTTTTTAAAGTTATCTACCCGCCAGAATTTGTAGAAGGAGAATTGCTATTTTACTGGTTGCGGGAAAAGGGAATTCATATTTGGGATCACCGTCCTTGTTTCTTGACGATCGCGCATTCAGACGCAGAGCTAGAATTTGTAGTCGCGACGTTCAAGCAAAGCATTGTTGAAATGCAAGCCGAAGGCTTTTTGCCTTCACCAGGTAACGGTAGTAAGGCTCTTGAGTTAGCGGGAAATGGTCAAAAACAGGGGTCAGGAGCAAATGGTAGCGCCTCCCCTCAACCACCGGTTCCCGGTGCAAAATTAGGACGAGATCCGAAGGGAAATCCGGCTTGGTATATACCAGATCCAGAAAGACCAGGAAAGTATTTACAGGTAGGAGAGAGCCTTTTACAGTCCAAGGCGATTTCACTGTAAACAAGACTTATGTAACGCCGTCGTCCTGGTGGTAAAGATACCACCGGGACGACGGCGTTACGAAGTATGCTTTAAGTCCTGACTTTATAAGAAATCCCCTGACAGACCGGGGAGTGTCAATTCGACAACTCAGTATTGAACTCATTCACCCTTCGCCGTTTGAGCTCGACAGACTCACTACGGGGAAGCAAGTTAAAGACTTCTCGGAAAGCATCATCTACTTGCTCGAAGGGGACGGCTCCCTTGATGTTGAAAGCAACTTTGCCAGACTGATCTAGTAACACCGTTTGAGGGACAACGCCTTCGTAGTAGTGGCTCGGTTCTGTAAGCGAGTCTAAAGGTTTAGCAGGGAGGGAATCAACGCTGACGGGGATAAAGTCAGCGGCGCGGCCATAGTATTGCTGGAGGTTGGAGACTACGGTGGTATATTGCTTGCAATCGCTGCTGTCATCCAAATAGAACACCAGCAAGGCTGGTTTGCTGCGTTGAAAGGAATCTGTAAGGGTGACTCTGGGAGGTACGAGAGAGCCATTACCACCGTAGAGAGCGAAGATATTGCCGTCGAAGCGATCGTCGTTGATGCCGGCAAAAGCTGCCGGTGTGAATGCTAGCAGGCAACTAAGTGCAACTGCGAGGGTTAACAAGCAGGGTAAGATGCAGTATCGCCAACTGCGGCGGAAATTAGTGGTAATGGTTAGGCGTTGAATCGCAGAAGGAGTCATAGGTTGTTGCTAGTGTTGCTGATGAGGCGAAGTTCCCTTGCCTCTACTTTATTTTTATCTGTTTGGGGCTAACGTAATATTAAATTTAAGGCTAAATCCAGAATTTGCTCTCGGTTAACCAGTTGTTCTAACTCTTTAGCTTTGTACTGCCCTGCTTCCACTTCTAGAGAAGCTTCGTTAATAGCTTGCTGATATGCTTCTTCTAGAGATAGGCGCAATTCTTCAGGAGGCAAATAAACGCCCCCTGCTTTACGACGCTTATTTAGTCCCTGAATTTTTAAAACAGAATTGGGAATAGATACTTCCCAGGAGCGAGTTGAACGATTTTCGGCTTGCTGTTTAATTAAGTGTAGCAGTAGAATTACAGCATAAATAATAATGTTATTAATTATGTCAGATTGGCTTATATCTTCAAGTTCTTCAACGATGGCTAATGACCCTTTAATATCACCTTAATGATGATCGTATGACTTTTATCTTTATAGTTGCCATTTTTAACTGATTTTTATATTTTAGCGCTCTCAGTGCGGACTCCGCTTGCTCTATCCCAAAGATAGGCAAGAAGCATATCCTGCGATCGGGGTGGGACAATAGAAATATGGTCTAATTCCTGATTGGCGGCGTTGGGAAGCGAAAAGTGGGGGTATTTACAGTTAAACATGACAAAATTTAGACATGAATAAACTTCTTACTTACTGGCGCTTATCTAGAAGCGAGATACTGACCTTATCTCTAGCTGTTCTGGCTGCCTTGTCGATTATGCCTGAAGCGATTGCTAGCCCTGTTTCTTCCTCCCCCAAACAGCTACTAAATGCTAGTAAATTTCTCGCCCCACAGATCCCAATACCTCGATCGATTGTCTCAAATTTCCCTAACTCTACTCCTGTTGATATTATAATTGGACAGGGTGCTTCAGAGCGATCGCTCTCTATACAGGAACTTCGCGGTACTGCTACTATTGGCGGTAGAGCGGCAAAAGTAGGCGATCGCTTATCCGCTTCTGACGATGAACTTGTCACTGGTAATGACTCTATAGTTACTTTGGTAATAGACAATAATTCTGGAATTGTTGAAGTTGCAGAAAACACTGCTGTCAAAATAGAAACCCTATCAGCAGACGCAGCTAATCCAGTTACAGCTATTTTTGTCAGTAAAGGGCGAGTTAGATTATCAATAGCATCATCTGCTAGCAAATCTTCCAGTTCTAGAGCCTTGAATGGAGTTAGTGAAACTCGCGTTGCGGGTCTTAATAACTTGACAGGAATTGGTCAAATATACGAAGTCGCACAAGCTGCCAATTCTGCTAAAAATGC
This sequence comes from Kamptonema formosum PCC 6407, assembly GCF_000332155.1. GTDB lineage: Bacteria > Cyanobacteriota > Cyanobacteriia > Cyanobacteriales > Microcoleaceae > Kamptonema > Kamptonema formosum. The sequence continues at coordinate 974,980 of NZ_KB235903.1, forward strand.
TCCTGTCAGAGTGCGGACTCCCAGGGGAGTTGCTGGGGTTCGAGGCACATCTTTTGGTGTTAATGTTGGGCCTGATGGTAAAACAGGGGTTGATACAATTGAAGGTGCAGTAGGATTTGCGGGAATGCAACAGGAAGTTGCTGTTAATGCTGGTTATTGGAGTGTAATTAACTTCGGAGGTGAGCCAACTTTTACCAAAGAAAATCCGGCTTTAAGTATACTCAGAATCCGCAGTTTGTCAAGAATCAGTTCGCGGACTTTTCGGTTATTTGGTCAAGTTCAACCGATGGATTTAGTATATGTGAATGGGGAGGCGATCGCAACTGATGCAGAGGGTAAATTTAGAATAGAAGGAGATATGCCTCTTAGCCGTCGCCTGAAGGTGACAGTGCGAGGGCCATCAGTGAGAGAACGAGTGTATGAATTAGCAGTTCCCTAAATTAGCAGTTATTAATAAATAACCCAAGACTCAAAATTAATCTAGGGACTGGTATGAATTTTAAAGATTGGATGGTGCATCTAAAAAAAACAATTTCTGTAGTTCAAAAATATCTAGCAAGTAATCCTCCTTGGCTAACAGGCGCGATAGCAGCAGTTGTTTCTGTAGGAATGTTACAGTTAGGTGCTTGGAGACCTCTAGAATATTTGGGCTACAAAACTTTATTTCAACTTCGCGATCGGAGTATTATTCCTAATCCTGGTTGGGATCGGAGAATTGTCGTAATCGGAATTGACGATCGCAGCTTGCAAGAATATGGTCAATTTCCTTGGTCGCGCGATCGCTACGTGCAATTACTAGAAAGTTTGAAAAAAAGTGCGCCAACTGCTATTGGTTTTGATATTCTTTTCATCGATCCTAGCCCAAAAGATGCTGAATTAGCAGCAGCAATAAAAGCTAGCGGTAATGTGGCGCTCGCTAGAACGGGGGATGAGGAAAACTTAGTACCAGAAATCAAAGCAGCCGCACTTTTTGTTGGCGATATTTTGCACGAATCAGACGCAGATGGTATCAGCCGTAGAGCTAACCTTTGGTTCAATGGTACTCCCAGTTTTAGTTCGGCATTGATTCAAATTTATAATATCCATAATCCGGGTAATCCTATACTTTTGCCTCAGCCAATTGTAGGAGTAGAACAACAAAAAGTAGCGGTTAACTGGCCGGGGAAAACTAGGTTTTTAACGACCTATGGATTTAGCGATGTTGTAGCCGGAAAGATTCCACAAGATGCCTTTACTAATAAGTTGATTTTAGTCGGATTTGTAGCTGAAGGTTTGGACAGGGTGCGGACACCTCTGGATCGCACGACGGCTGGGGTTTATCTTCATGCTGCTATGATTGATAATTTGCTTAATTCGAGGCTACTAAGACGAGTACCGAAAGTTTGGGAAATTATTTTGTTGCTAGGCATTGGCCCTGTTACCAGTTGGATTTTATTCCATCGAGATGTTAAGGAAAGAACTACGATCGCGATTGGTTTGCCTACAGCTTGGTTTACCGTCGCTGCTTTATTATTTGGCTTCTCTCACTGGTGGATTCCCATTGCCTCGCCTATCGGTACAATTATCTTAGCTGGTATTGCTTTACAAGCACGAGAACAATATGAAAAGCAACAGTTAATGCGGCTATTTGAAAAGCACGTTGACCCGGAAACGGCCCAGATGATTTGGAAGCGGAAAGCTGAAATTTTTCAACAAGGGGAACTCGAACCTCAAGAAGTTACAGCCACAGTTTTATTTATGGATATCCGCAGTTTTACTACTATCTCTGAAAAAATGCGACCGCGAGAGTTGCTTACCTGGCTGAATACTTATTTGGAGGCGATGACAGACTGTATTATGAATCGCGGCGGCGTTGTGGACAAATATATTGGGGATGCGATCATGGCTGTTTTTGGCGTTCCTTTTTGTCATACCGAAGAGAAAGAAATTGAACAAGATGCTATGAATGCGATCGCCGCCTGTATAGATATGCACGAACGTCTCAACGAACTCAACAAACACCTCAGAGAAGAAGGCAAACCTCTAATTAAGTTTGGCATTGGTCTTCACACTGGTCAACTGGTTGCAGGCAGCGTCGGGGGTGCGAGGCGGCTGAACTATTCTGTCATCGGCGATGCTGTCAATGTCGCGGCGAGGTTGGAGGCAATGAATAAGGAAGTTACTTCGGATAGTCCCTATAATCTATTAGTGACGGAGAGGACTTTTGACTGCGTGCGCGATCGCTACGAAGCCCAAAAAGTAGGTTCCATTCAACTCCGAGGCAAAGCAGAAACAACCGTAGTTTACGCCATTCTCGGCGAAAAGCAACTTCTAACCAAAAGCGAAACTTGAGCCTTGACAATTTACCTTTTATACCCATTCTCTTTTTTGCTTGACAATTTACCTCCTTTACCTATCCCCTAACATGAAAAAATTGTTACAAACTATTACAACAAGACTAATAATGTGAACGTCATGCCTGAAAATACTGTGCGGGAGGTAGTTAGCAAAAAGGACTCGCACCTTGAACTGACGGCCCGACATTTCCCAACACAAAACCCCCAGCCCCAACCCCAGCCTAACTTGCAAAAGTAGGTGAGCGCAGGTCATCTGTGGTATTGTAAACGACAGCATTGTGCGCGACTTGGACAAACGTACCAACATCGCAAACAAACGTTAAAACTCCAAGCTTTCACAGCCTGGAACCTTTCACCAGCAGTAGGAAGCGCTAATTCCCGCCTCGCTTCCTTCCCGCTCAAACACAAAGACGGGATATCCAGTGGGTAAATAAAAGATGAGTATCGTCACCAAATCTATTGTGAATGCCGATGCCGAGGCTCGTTATCTCAGCCCAGGCGAATTAGATCGGATCAAAGGCTTTGTCACCACTGGCGAACGCCGCGTTCGGATTGCCCAAATTTTGACCGAATCCCGCGAGCGCATCGTCAAACAAGCTGGCGACCAACTTTTCCAAAAGCGCCCTGATGTCGTCTCTCCAGGCGGTAACGCTTATGGCGAAGAAATGACCGCTACCTGCCTGCGCGATCTGGACTATTACCTGCGCCTGATCACCTACGGAATCGTCGCTGGTGACATTACTCCCATCGAAGAGATCGGCATAGTCGGCGTGCGTGAAATGTACAAATCCCTGGGCACTCCCATCGAAGGCGTAGCAGAAGGCGTTCGCGCCATGAAGAACTCAGCTTCTGCTCTGCTGTCTGGCGACGATGCTTCTGAAGCTTCTTCTTACTTTGACTACGTGATCGGTGCGATGCAGTAAGGCATCACGATTTTTGATGGGTGATGGTGGATCGAGAATCGGGAGTTGCTGGCAAGAAACTCAAAAACTCTTGTCCCTGACGCACTACCGATAAATCTAAAATCCCGGCATCTAAAATCAAAACATCCTGTCCTCGGACTGATTGAGCCACAATAAGGAAACCAAACAATCATGCAAGACGCAATTACCGCTGTTATCAATTCCTCTGATGTTCAAGGCAAATACCTCGACAGCAGCGCCCTAGACAAACTTAAGGGTTATTTCTCCTCTGGTGAACTGCGCGTGCGCGCAGCTACCGCCATTAGCTCCAATGCTGCGACCATTGTTAAAGAAGCAGTTGCTAAGTCCCTGCTGTACTCGGACATCACTCGTCCCGGCGGCAATATGTACACCACTCGCCGCTATGCAGCTTGCATCCGCGATTTGGACTACTACCTGCGTTACGCTACCTATGCGATGTTGGCAGGAGATCCTTCCATTCTCGATGAGCGCGTGCTCAACGGTTTGAAAGAAACCTACAACTCCTTGGGCGTGCCCATCGGTGCTACCGTGCAAGCGATTCAATCGATGAAGGAAGTCACCGCCGGTCTAGTTGGCGCTGATGCTGGCAAGGAAATGGGCGTTTACTTCGACTATATTAGCTCAGGCTTGAGCTAAGGCTAAGACGAAAGAAGAAGGAGGAAGCCTGAATTGAATTTCAGACTAGCCTTTTTTGACTTTTGCCTAGAAATGAGGTCAGGGAAGTTGAGAGTGAGTGTTAGACCGTGACAGGCTGATCTCGATGATTTGATTAGTTTTAATGAGCTGGCTTTGACTCTGAACTCCCTGCCTTCAAATGATTTTAGGTTGTACGTTAGCAGATTGCCTCAAGGTTCCCAAATTATGGAAATAGGGCAATTTAAGTTCGCTACAAAATCTAAAATCCTTGCCTACAAAATTGACTATTATGAATCATGATAAATTTACTTCTGGTTGTCTACTTAAATTTTTCTTCGTCTAGCAGATATAAATAATAGTCTTAAAAAAAAATAGTTGGGGTATTGAAACTGTACAATAATGCCCATGAATATCAAACAGTTTGTTGAAAATTCACTTGGAAGATGGCGATCGCAGCGCAGCGCCCATCACTTAACATTCAGCCACTTTGAAGCTGTACAGTCAGTTATTGATATAGTTGAACTCTCACTTAATGACGGGGCAGTAATCGACCTTTGTCAGTCCTACAACATTGACCCAACCCAAGCAGTAATGCCCTTTAAAATGAGCTGGGAAGGTCAATCAGACTGGGATGAAAACGCCGAGGTCAAAGGTAGTTGCATCCTCGTACCAATACCCGATCCGACTGTACCCAATCGGGGAAAACTACTACGGGATCAAGGATATGCTGAAACTGTTGCCGCAGTAGGTGATTATCAGATTACAGAAGACGGCACTTTTGTCCTACTAACTACATACGATCGCGCAGCAGCCGAGGAAAAAATCTGGTTTGCGAATCCTAACTTACGATTTCGAGTTTCCCTCATCAAAACAAGCGGGGGTAGTGGAGTTGTCACCGCATCATTTGCCTCAGAAATTCGTTCGCTTTCAGGAAATTAGTTAATTGTTAATTGTTAGTGGTTAATTGTTAGTTGTTAGTTGTTAATTTTTAATTGAAAACTTTTTCCTTATTTTTAGCTTATGAGCTCAGTTAAAAGCAATGATTTAATCACTCTTGCTCAGTGGATGGCCGGTGATTTTAGCAACTATAAACAATCCTTTGATAACCCACAACAATTTGCCCACATCCGCATCTTTTTTCGTCCCTAATGACTGAAAAATAAATAACTTGATGAGTTACTGAGTTTGAGGTACGGCTCTATAATTCCATTTTGGCAAGTATTCATCAAAAATAATTTCCATAGTTTTTTTAAAGTTACAGCACTTCCGGATGTTATGAGGTACAGTAGCAGCAGTTAGTAAACCAATTTTTTAAATGTTTCGGATTCATTAAGTCAAGAGCCACAGCAATTATGGTGTCAACCATTTTAGTGGTGGTTGGGGAAAACTGTCGCAACAAAGATTTAAGCTGAGACCACCATAATTCAATCGGATTAAAATCAGGAGAGTAGGGGGACAAACACAATATAGAAGCACCCACAGCTTCAATCATAGGCTTAATAGAAGCTAGTTTACTCGCTATGTAAATTATCCATAACTACTACTGCTCCCGACCACAATTGTGGCACTAAACATTTATAGTCTGTAGTATTGTTCTAGTGTACCTCATAACATCCGGAAGTGCTGTATAATTCTGTTTACCTTTTTTATGACCATTTTTATTAACATGAGTTGACTGACATTCAGGACATTGCATAAGCTCTGCGTGTTGTGAAGTGTTATTTTTTGGCGCTCGCACTCTCAAATCATCATACCCTAATTCACCAACGCCCATTTTCTTTCTTCAGAGGCACAACAGTAGTGCCAGATCGGCCAGTAAATTGGGTGATTTAATTGTATGTTCAGAGTCAATCGATCGCACGCGCAGCGAAACTAAAAACTTGACAATTTACCTCTTTTACCCATCGCTCTTGATGAAAAAAATTGTTACAAAGTATTACAATAAGACTAATAATGTGAACGTCATGCCTCAAAATACTGTGCGGGAGGTAGTTAGCAAACAGGACTCGCACCTTAACTCACTACCCAACACTTCCAAACACAAAACCCCCAGCCCCAAACGCAACCTAGCTTGCAAAAGCAGGTAAGTGCAGGTGCGCTGTGGTATTGTAAACAGCAGTATTGTGCGCGAGTTGGACAAACGTAACCAACATCGTAAACAAGCCAGGACGCAAAGAGTAGCTAACTCCAACAACCTCAACAATTATTGGCAGTCTGTGCCTCCACCAGCGTCACAACTCCAAGCTTTTATAGCCTGGAGCCTTTCACAAGCAGTAGGAAGCGCTAATTCCCGCCTCGCTTCCTTCCCGCTCAAACACAAAGACGGGATATCCAGCGGGTAAATAAAAGATGAGTATCGTCACCAAATCTATTGTGAATGCCGATGCCGAGGCTCGTTATCTCAGCCCAGGCGAATTAGATCGGATCAAAGGCTTTGTCACCACTGGCGAACGCCGCGTTCGGATTGCCCAAATTTTGACCGAATCCCGCGAGCGCATCGTCAAACAAGCTGGCGACCAACTTTTCCAAAAGCGCCCTGATGTCGTCTCTCCCGGCGGTAACGCTTATGGCGAAGAAATGACCGCTACCTGCCTGCGCGATCTGGACTATTACCTGCGCCTGATCACCTACGGAATCGTCGCTGGTGACATTACTCCCATCGAAGAGATCGGCATAGTCGGCGTGCGTGAAATGTACAAATCCCTGGGAACACCAATCGAAGGCGTTGCAGAAGGTGTCCGCGCCATGAAGAATGCAGCTTCTTCCCTGCTGTCTGGCGACGATGCTTCTGAAGCTTCCTCTTACTTTGACTACGTGATCGGTGCGATGCAGTAAGGAGCCTGATTTTCGATTTGTGATTGTTGATGGCAAGAGTGCTTTCAAAAATCCCCCATCTAAAATCAAAACATCCTGTCCTCGGACTGATTGAGCCACAATAAGGAAACCAAACAATCATGCAAGACGCAATTACCGCTGTTATCAATTCCTCTGATGTTCAAGGCAAATACCTCGACAGCAGCGCCCTAGACAAACTTAAGGGTTATTTCTCCTCTGGTGAACTGCGCGTCCGCGCCGCTACTGCGATTAGCTCCAATGCTGCGACAATTGTCAAAGAAGCAGTTGCTAAGTCCCTGCTGTACTCGGACATCACTCGTCCCGGCGGCAATATGTACACCACTCGCCGCTATGCAGCTTGCATCCGCGATTTGGACTACTACCTGCGTTACGCTACCTATGCGATGTTGGCAGGAGATCCTTCCATTCTCGATGAGCGCGTGCTCAACGGTTTGAAAGAAACCTACAACTCCTTGGGCGTGCCCATCGGTGCTACCGTGCAAGCGATTCAATCGATGAAGGAAGTCACCGCCGGTCTAGTTGGCGCTGATGCTGGCAAGGAAATGGGCGTTTACTTCGACTATATTAGCTCAGGCTTGAGCTAAGGCTAAGACAAAGGAAGAAGGAGGAAGGAAGAAAAAAGAAGGAAGAATTTAATTTCTTACTCGCCTTTTTTGCCTTTTGACTTTTACTTTTCAATGAGGTCAGGGAAGTTGAGAGTGAGTGCTAGACCGTGACAGGCTGATCTCGATGATTTGATTAGTTTTAATGAGCTGGCTTTGACTCTAAACTCCCTGCCTTCAAACGGTTTTAGATTTTAGATTAGTGAATTGTCTGAGCTTCTGAAAAATATTTGGAATCTTGGAGTTTATCCCCAATCAAAAATCCAAAATCATAGCATGAAAAATCGAAAATTGATGGACTTTCTGCCTTCAATCTTTTAAAAAATCATCTAAAGAATTGGTCAACCAACTGAGGAGAAATTTGCACCATGAGAATGTTTAAGGTGACTGCTTGCGTTCCCAGCCAAACTCGCATCCGCACTCAGCGGGAATTGCAAAATACTTACTTTACAAAGTTAGTTCCCTATGACAACTGGTTCCGGGAACAGCAACGGATCATGAAAATGGGCGGGAAAATTATCAAGGTTCAACTCGCTACTGGTAAACCGGGTGCTAATACAGGTCTGCTGTAAAATCTTTGCAGATTCAATAATGTATTGGCAAGAGGTCGAGTTCGGCCTCTTTTTTATTGTTAGTTGTTAGTTGTTAGTTGTTAGTTGCATTTTCCTCCTTCCTTCTTCCTTCTTCCTTCTTTCTTCGGCTATAGTTTTCATTCATTTTATGAAGTACACCCCAGAAACCGGGTTTCTTGAAAGCTCTCCCCCATAAACTGATTTTGTTTAAGAAACCCGGTTTCTCTGTACTACATTTACATGGAATATGCTGTAAGTTATCCTAAATTCTAAATTAATCCTATGGCCTATGACATCCGACGCTTAATTCCCTTTCTTGACCCCTCAGTGCAGGAATGGTCTGTAGAGGCCCGCGTATTGCGGTGGCTGACTTTCCTCTGGCTATTTGTGGGGTTAGTAGTGCTGTTTTCAGCTTCCTACCCTAGCGCTAATGCTGATTATGGAGATGGACTTTATTACTTTAAGCGACAGTTAATCGCAGTAGCAATCGGGTTAGTGGGTTTTAACGTAATTGTACACTCTTCTCTGCGCTACATTTTGGGGATAGCTCAGTGGGGATTTTTCTTGTTAGTAGGTTTGCTGTTGTTAACATTAGTTCCCGGACTGGGAACTAATGTTAACGGTGCAACTCGCTGGATATCTATTGGCCCAGTTCCAATTATTCAACCTTCTGAGTTAATTAAGCCTTTTTTAGTGCTACAAAGTGCGCGCGTTTTCGGTAACTGGTATCGCCTCAATTATAAATTCCGCTGGGCTTGGATGGGAATTTTTGGACTGGTATTGTTGGGTATTTTGTTGCAGCCAAATTTGAGTACAACGGCTTTGTGTGGGATGACTTTGTGGTTGGTAGCAATGGCTGCTGGATTGCCTTATTATCAATTGGGGGCAACGGCTATCGGAGGGCTGTTTTTAGGCGTTCTAAGTATCAGTATTAAAGAATATCAGCGCCGCCGAATTATGTCTTTTTTGAATCCTTGGGCAGATCCGATGCAGGATGGTTATCAGTTAATTCAAAGTCTATTGGCGGTTGGTTCTGGTGGATTTTGGGGTACTGGTTTAGGGATGTCGCAGCAAAAGTTATTTTATCTACCGATTCAGTATAGCGATTTTATTTTTGCTGTTTATGCTGAAGAGTTTGGCTTGGCAGGGAGTTTGGTACTATTACTTTTTTTGGCGGCTTATGGGACGCTGGCGCTGTTGGTAGCACTGAAGGCTCGTAATATTGAGTATCAATTGGTGGCGATTGGGGTGATGGTGGTGATGGTGGGTCAATCACTTTTAAATATTGGGGTGGCGACGGGAGTTTTACCGACTACAGGTTTGCCACTACCATTGTTTAGTTATGGTGGTAGTTCGATGGTGGCAAGTTTGTTGTTAGCGGGCCTATTAATTCGGGTGGCTAGGGAGAGTTCAGAGGCGGAGGTTGTCTCTTTGGATGGGCGTAGAGATGAAATGAGACGCAAGAGACTAGGGACTAGGGGCTAGGGGAATTAGGGGCTAGGGGCTAGGGCTAGGGAAATAAAGGGAAGAGAGAGGTAGAAGTTAAGAGAAATTAGGAACTTCTTCTTCTCTTGCCCTATTTTCTAGTTCCAAATCCTTATCTTCCCCTAGCCCCTATTTTCTAGTTCCTAACCCCTATCTTCCCCTAGCCCCTAGTCTCTAGCCCCTATCTTCCCCTAGTCCCTTTCTTTCCCTATCAACTTGCCCCAGCATTAATTGCAGGACTATCAGCGAGAGGAGCATAAATTAGTATTCCTGTACCGTTATCTTCAAGGGGGCCCAAATTAGGATCGACTTCCAGAGAACCTGCTGTAGCTTTGCCATTGTTAAAGGTATTCTCGATCGCAGGCCACTCAATATTCCCGCCACCATCGGCAAAATAGGCCCCTGGTTCCGGGACGAACCCTCGATGATCGGAGGTATTTTGCTTATTCCCCCAAGGATTTGCAGCCGTATTTGAGGAGATAATCGTGCTAGTAAGGCGAACGTTTTGCCCGCCACGAATGCCACCCGCTTCATATCCTGCTTGGTTGTTAGCCAAGGTGCAGTTAATAATTTCCGTTGCTTCAGAAGTCGAGATATAAATTGCCCCGCCTACGCCATTGCCTTCTGCGAGTCCTACCAAATTACCCACAAAAGTGCTATTTGCGATCGCACCTGGAGAAGTTTCTCCTACCCACAAACCACCGCCTTGATCTTCCGCTTGGTTATTAGTGAAAGTGGAGTTAGATATCTGATACTCTGCGTTGAAAATCCGCAAACCACCTCCAAGGGAATCTCCCTTACCATCTCTGACTAAGACATTATCTTTAAACAAACACTTGTCAACTGTTACTTTGTCTGGCGCATATCCTCCTAAGAAAGCCGCGCCACCTTGTCCAGCAGCTTTATTCTGTTCAAAAGTGGTATTCCGAACTATAATTTCACCGCCAGTTCCATGCGGGCCTGCGCCATCGGTAAAAATTGCACCTCCATAACCCCTAGTTTCTGAGGCTCCCACCGTTCCGCCGTAGCTGGCATCATTTTCAGTAAATTTGCAATTTTCGACTGTTAAAGAACTCAGCAAGCTGTTGATTCCCGCGCCCAAAGTGCCTTTATTTTGATAGAATTCGCAATCTATAAAGGTAGAGAAAGATTCGCTATGGATGGAGACAGCACCGCCACCTCGTTCTGTTTCCGGGATTAAAGAGCCGTCGTTGTGGCGAAAAATACAGGATTTAGCTGTGAAGTTAGTTCGCCACTGGGAGTAAATAGCACCGCCAATTCCTGCGGAGTTACCCTCGAAGGTGCAGTTTTCGATCGCAGTTTGAGAGTCCCCACCAATCAAAATCGCTCCACCTGCGGAATCTTCAAAATTATCGGGGTCAGTTCCCGACAGTTTCCCCCCAGTGAGGATCAGGTTTTTGAGAGTAAAGTTTGCACTATCACTAATGCGAAAAATTCTGCTATCTCCCGAACTTTTAACTGTTAATTTGGGAGCATTTGCGCCGTCGATGGTCAAGTTTTTATCGATGGTAAGTTGACCATTGGTCAACAAAATCACCTGGTTTGCTAAGGTAGAATCGAAGGTAATGGTATCTCCAGCCGTTGCGGAGGCGATCGCGTTTCTCAGAGAGTCAGGACTCCCATCGCTAGTATTCTTAACAACAATTTCTGTCATAGATGCTACTGATTGTGTTTTCGACTATTAGAATCACCCTTAACAGTTATAGCAAGTAACCGCTTTCGTCTGTTAGGACACTCGCTCATATAGCAACCGCCAGGGCGGTTAGGGGCTAGGGGCTAGGGGCTAGGGACTAGGGAAAGAAGGGGAAGAAGGGAATAGAATCAGCGAGTTTGGTAGAAGTCAGAACGTCCTAACCGACGAAAGCGGTTGCTTACTTGTCATTGCGAGCGAAGCGAAGCAATCGCAGAGACTAGGCGATTGCTTCGCTTCGCTCGCAATGACAGATGGTAAGTAATTTGCCGGACACGATATCATTGCTGGAACTGGCTGATTCTATTCCTTTCTTCCTTTCTTCCCTTCTTCCCTAGCCCCTAGCCCCTAGCCCCTAGCCCCTAGCCCCTAGCCCCTGTTCTGGAAATTTAGGTTGCTTATTGCTCTTCTCAATAGGAGGTTCGGATTCTACAGGAGGAGAATTCAGAGATTCTTGCCACACTTCGATTTGCGCTCGCGCTTCTTCATAAATGCGAGTACCGGAGGGAATTTTCCTCAGAATCGCGATCGCACCCGGCAAATCGGATGCAGATTCTTCCTGCGCGATCGCGAAAATTCTCTGACTCCAATCATTAATCGCCTCGTCAGCTTCCGATCGCAACCCGCTAGACTCCGGTACCTGATTGGCTAGCAAAATCGCCGTTTCCAAAGCATCAGCAGTACCAGGTTCAGCCGCCTGACGAGCATTTTGCAAGCCATCCTTTGCCTGTAACTGAGATTCCCAGTTGCGGATATTCGATCGCGCTTCATCGTAGAGTGTCCGTCCCGGTTGAATCTTGCTAGCCGCCGCGATCGCAGCTAATAAATTACCATCATTAGCTAACTGCTGCGCCCGATCTAAATAAGGCCGATCTCGAAACTGCTGGCTTTGATCTCCCCAAGTTTTAATTTTATCCTGAGCTTGCTGGTAGAGCGCCCGCCCAACGCCAATTTTCCTGGCTTCAACAATGGCAGCTTCCAGAGAATTAGCATCCCCCAGAGTCGCGATTTGGTCGGCCCTTTCTAGAATTGGAGTGTCCTCCATCAACTCAACTTGGCGAGTCCAGGTTGCGATTTCCTTCTGCGCTTCTGGCCCTCGCGGATTTCCCGCAGGAATTGTCTGTAATTGCGCGATCGCCACCTTGAGATCGTTCGCGCCTCCCTTTGCAGCTACCTGGCGTGCGGCTTCCAGGGTTTTCACATCCGCAATTTCTTGTTGCCAATTGCTAATAAATTCTTGGGCGTTATTGTAAAGTGGGCGGTTAGATTTAATCTTTTTAGCAGCTTTGATCGCATTCTCCAAACCCGCGATCGTCCCTCCTTGAGTCTGAGAAGCAGCGCTAGCTAACTCTCTAAAATCTTTGACTTCTTCTTTTAAATTGGCGCTTTCCGGAATTTTATTCACAATGTCGATCGCGCCTTGCCATTGTCCGGTTTTCAACTGCGCTTCTGCTAATTCCATAATCTTTTTACCAAATTCCGCGATCGCCTTTTGAGCGGCCTGGTAGATGTAGCTTTCAGGAGCGATCGCACCAGCTAACTGAATTGCCGCAAACAGATTGTCTACCCCTCCAGCCTCCGCCGTACTTCGAGCTTTTGCCAACTTGTTACCATCTGCACGGGAAGTCTGAATTGCCTTAGTAATTTCCTCGTATCTAGCGGTTTCCCAGTAAGTATTGCCGATATCCAGCAGCAGAGTTGCTTGTCGAAACGCTTGATTCCAGTCTTCCTTGCGAAGATAATCTTCTGCGGCTTGATAGATTTTTTCTGCATCATCCCATATTAACTGCCACTGCTGGATTTGCTTTTCCACTTGCGGGTAAGCGGGAACATCGCTAGGGACTTTCCGAGCGATCGCGATCGCTTCTCCCAGATTACCCGCTTGGAAAGCAGCATCGCCCAACTTCAGAATATCTTCCGACCAGTTTTCAATCTGACGATTAATTGCAGTCCGCAGGGGGTGATCCTTGGGTAGAGCATTAACCAAGTCAATCGCCGCCAGCAAGTCGTCCACAGTCTGCTTCTGGGCCGTCACCTCAGCGCAATAGAGACGATCCGAAGCTGAAGCCGTTGGCCAAAAAATGCTCAGGCAATTTGGTTGAGCCGCCAGACGGAACAGAGATGCGATCGCGATCAAAGCCACCCCGCCAGGGAGGGCGACAATTACCACCACCCAAAACGGCCATTTCGTCGGCCATCGCCGCCAACTTTGCCAGAACTTAGGCCCAAGAGACGGGGGTTTTGGTTGCGGCGGTTCTGGTTCTTCCTGAGTTCCCAAGCGCAGAGCGAGGGCTTTTCGCCGCTGTGCGCGGGTTTGTCGCCCTGACTCACCCCCCCCATCGGGTTGAGAGTTTTCCCTAGCTTCTAAAGGCTCTGAGGCTGACCATAGGCCCGGTATTTCCCGCTCTTCACTCATAATCACCACCACAAACAGCAATCTAGCAGCTTTGACCGTTTCACAACTGCAATGGTTGCTATCGTACTCCCCAACTCCAAAAAATCCAAATTTGTTAACAGTTAACAGTTAACGGTTAACCGTTAACCGTTAACTGTTTAAGATTGGGCTTGTGCTTGCAAATCATCGATCAGTTCGGCTAGATGATCGCTGCTGGCTTTGTAAACCTCGCCGCAGAAGTGACAAGTCGCTTCTGCACCATCATCCTTTTCAATCATGTCTTGAAGTTCGGCTTCGCCTAACATTTTTAAGGCTCCTAAAACGCGATCGAAGGAACAGCCACAGTGAAAGCGTAGCATCTGAACCTCTGGCAAGATTTCCAGACCCATATCTCCGAGTAGTTCCTCAAACATCTGCTCTAATGTTTTACCAGAGCGTAACAGAGGCGTAAAACCGGATAGTGAAGCTACTCTAGATTCCAGCTTTTCCACCAACTCATCATCAGTAGCAGCTTTGGGCATAATTTGTAACATGAGGCCGCCAGAAGCTTGTACGCCTTCAGCGCCAACAAATACTCCCAAAACTAAAGCTGAAGGCGTTTGTTCCGATGTGGCCAGGTAATGGCTGATGTCGTCCCCGATTTCCCCAGAAACAAGTTCTACGGTACTGGAGTAAGGATAGCCATAGCCGACATCTCGCACGACGTAGAGGTAGCCTTCGCCGATTGCGCCGCCGACATCGAGTTTACCAAGCGCATTTGGCGGAAGTTCGATTTTGGGGTTATCTACATAGCCGCGCACGGTTCCGTCTGTGCCAGCATCAACCATCAACCCGCCCAAGGGGCCATCCCCTCTAATGCGAATATTGACTCTGGATTGCTGTGTTTTCATATTAGAGGCCAATAGCAGCCCCGCTGACATAGTGCGGCCGAGGGCGGCGGTGGCGACGTAGGAGAGTTGGTGTCGCCGTCTAGCTTCTTCCGTGAGGCGGGTGGTGATTACGCCTACAGCCCGAATTCCGCCCTCTGCGGCTGTAGCGCGAATTAATTGATCGGCCATGAACCTTACATTTCTTAACAACTTCCACTTTCTTTATTCTAGCGGCGTTCTACTTCGCCTAAAATCTATAGCGTAATTTCACACAACTAGACATGGCAAAACTGCCCATAGAAATTGCCGAAACCATTTGGAGCCTAAAACGGCAACTATTGCATATTATTGAAAATGCTACAGAAGCCGAATATACTCTTTTTGAGCAATTTGGAGAAACCGACAGAACAATTGACTATTTAGATCAGCTAAAAAATGTAGCACAGCAAGCCGATGAGCGGTTTTCCCAGTTTTCCATATTGCAACGACGCTTGGCTAATGCAGTACCCACAGCAACTCCTGATATGCTAAGGTTAGTAACAGAAGTTATTGCTTATACCCAGGCTAGACTTCCCGCATGGGAACGCAGCATTGAAGAAATTAAGATTGAGTGGAGATTATGATCGACGAACAAGGATATGTGCCGCCCCTAAATGTGGATCGACGACTCCTCGCCAATTTACGTCGCAGTCGCTTGGAAATGGAAGAATTAGGTTGGAAATTAGAAGAAGTTATTGCCAAATTAGACGAAGACCATCGACAAATTCAACAAAAACGGTTACAAATACTTTTAAACAGTCAGTAGTTATATAAATGTTGAGAACGTTACTTTAGAGGCGATCGCTTTTTATGCGTTAGAGTTGATGAGTTGTCCCGTTCTAAAATCTAAAATATTTAATCGTTATGTTTGGTAATTATCAACAAAGTCACTTGCGGATTGAGGTTAATGCTTCGGAGACTGAGATTCGGGATAGTTTGTTACGTCCGAGTCAATTGCAAGAGTGGCTGTGGCCGCAACAATTTAGTAGTGGAATGCCGGAACAATTATACAAAGGTTTGGCGTTTACGAGTTGGGTTGGCCCGGTGGCTTTGGAGCACAAGGTAGAGATTGCGGAGTCGAATTGTTTGCGGTTGTTATTGAGTCAGGGTATTGATGGGTTTCACGAGTGGTATTGGGGGGATGGTTGGGTGCAGTCGCGCTTAGAGGGGGTGTCGGTGATGCCTTTAAGTGTGGGGCAAACTGTTAGTTTGTTGCGGTTGCGGGAGTTTTTGAAGAAGGGGAAGGGGGAATAATTAATAGCCCAATCGATCGGCATTGAAATACTAAAATTTAGGAGCTTGTAATGATTAGTACCTCAACTCCTGCTGAACAGAGAACTTTGCTTAGAAATATTAGCTGGCAAACTTTTGAAAGCTTGCTTAGCGATCTTGGGGAACACCGTTCCTCACGCCTGACTTACAATCGGGGTACTTTGGAAATTATGACACCTTTGTATGAGCATGAAAAACCTAAAGAAGTGCTTACGGCTCTCGTTGGTATTATAGCAGAAGAGTTGAATATAGAGATTGCTAGAGCAGGTTCTACTACTTTTAAGCGTCAAGAGTTAGGGCGCGGTGCTGAGCCTGATTCCAGTTTCTACGTCCAAAATGAGAGATTAGTTAGAGGTAAAAGTAAAATAGATTTGAGAACCGATCCGCCGCCTGATTTGGTAATAGAAATAGATATTACTAGCAGTTCTCTTGATAGTTTTGACATTTATTCTGCCTTGGGTGTACCGGAAATTTGGAGGTATAACGGGCGGATTTTACAATTTTTTCAGTTGCAAGATGAAGAGTATGTAGCTTGTGAGTTTAGTCGATGTTTTTCATTTTTATCTGTGGCTGAAATGGGTAGATTTTTGCAGGAAAGTAAAACTGTAGGGGAGACTACTCTGTTGCGAGGGTTTCGAGTTTGGGTGAGGAGTAAAATCATTCCCGGTTGATTCCTTATTATATCAGTTTGCCTGCCGACTGTTGCACTTTTTCAACTTGTCTGGGTGCTTCCATTTCGGTGAATAGTTGAATTGCGTTGTTAAAATTTTCTTGACTATCAGCAGTATTGCCTATTGTTTGATAAGTTAAGCCTAATTGATAGTAGGCTTCAGCTAAGTCACATTTAGCACCGATTTTATCCAGAAGTTCGATTGATTCTGAGTGATGGGAAAGGGCTGTTTTAAGTTCTCCCTGTATGCGATAGAGTTCTGCTAGACCACTATAAGCTTGTCCCTTAATCTGAATATAGTAGCTGTCTTCAGCAAATTTGATAGCTCTTTGAAACAGTTCAAAGGCTTTGGAAATTTCCCCTAAACTTTTATAGGTTAACCCTAAAAATACTAATGCACACCCATGACTCCAAGGCTGCCACTCAGTTATTGAAAGTTCACGATAAGCTTTTTCAGCTAGGTTATGTGCTTCTTGATTCAAACCCAAGCATGAATTACAGAAAGCTAAAAAATAGCAGGCATCTACTGAATGATAATGAAGTTCTGTATTTTTAGTAGAGAAATAGAAGTCTTCAAAACTTTTTTTAGCTGCTTCTACTTCGCCAAGAGATATATAGCCGTATCCAATGTTCACCAAAGAAACTAAATACAGTCCTTTTAAGAAAGATGCTAAGCCTTCTTCCTTTTGATATGTATCTTCTGAAAAAATAGATGCAATTTTCTGAGATTTTTTATGATAATCTATTCCCCGATTAGGTTCGCCTTTTGCGTAGTGGGATTCTCCTAGCCATAGATAAAGTTCAATTAGTAAATTAGCAGTATTAATATCCAGAATTATTTTATCAATTATTTGGTTGAACTCTGAAATAGTCTGTTGCAACAAACCGAACCTGTATAAGCTTCCACCAAAATACTCTCCTCTATAGTTTTTTGTCCATTTGTTAGACCTCCTAATTACGAAAACTCTCCCTGCCAAATCAAATTCCTTAATTTCAAAATAGTGATAATAAGCTTCTAATGCTTTCTTAGCATCTGCTATAGTCTCCACAGTCTTAACACTCTCTGTCCAAAATTCTGCTGCTGTCTGGTTAGTAATCTTCCAATCTTCACTTTCCCTTAACCTACTAATTGCCTCTGTACGAATCACTGGATGCAACCAATATTCTCCCTTGTTAAACTCGACTAATGACCGATTTCGCAACGATTCAATTACCCGTCTGCGCTGTGCTTCTGGCACATCCCACAGTAAGCACAATAATCGCTCAGTAGGAACAGTCGGCACATCCTGATAGCGATAACATCCCAAACGGCAGAGGAGTCGATAGGCTTCAGGAGAAGTTTTTTTGAGACGATTAAACTGCTCTTTGACAAGATTTTCTACAGCTAACTCCACCAATAAATCAGCTTCGACTTTATGTTCTTGCCAATAGGCTACCATCCCTCCATCTCTCTGTATGGGGTCGCATAAAATAGTCATCGCCAAGGCATTACCGCCATAAGCTTTGTGCATTTCTTTTAGAGTTATCGCATCTATTTCAATATCACGGTGGCTAAAAAAATCTTGCCACGCTTTTTCATCGAGGCTAGGTAGCGGGTAATTAGTGACACCTACGCATTCAGCCAAAGGTTCGCGACTGGTAATTAACGTTAATGACTGTACCGAAGAATCAGCCAAAACTCGCAACAATTCCACATAGCGGCGATGGGGTTCAATAAATTTGCCTTGTCCATCTAGCGCGGGTTCCAAATTATCAATTAATACCCCCACTCGGCGCGTCTGAAGTTGGCGCTTCAGTCTCCCAAGGGTAACTCCAAACTCGCGGCCAGGTTCTTCCTGAAAGTCCCGCTTTAGCCATTCTTCAATCACGCTTTCAACTAGGGTAATATTTTCTTTCTCCTTTGCCATTAGCAATTCCAGTATTAAGTCAAAACCCTGAGACTTGAGATATTCCTGGGCTAAAGTTGTCTTTCCCACGCCTCCTGGTGCTTGGATGAGGATGATTTTTGAGCCTTGGTTGATGCGGGTGCTGAGGTGTGCGATCGCATTTTCACGGCCGACAAAATTTAGGTTTAGCGCTGAAGGAGTTTCCTTTACAGGGGCCACCACAAGTAATTCTGTTTCCTCAATTTCGGTGAGTTCAGCAACTTGTTCCCAGTTAACACCTACAGCCTTACAAATTTCAATAAAGGCATACCGATCAATGGGAGACTTTCTTGCCCAAAACCGCTTCAGTGTGGCTTCTGAGGTTTTGGCATTTTCTACCCATATTGAAGCGATTTTCTGCCAGCGTTTCCTGCGTCTAGCTTCATCAACGATTTTTAGCCCCTGTTCTGATGCCTTCAGAGAATCAATCATTGTTCACCATTACCCCTACGGTGTTCTCATCCGATTTTAGATCGCTTTGGTTCAGTAAGAGAAGCAGTGAGCTATTTAGTGAGCTAAAAAGATGAACCCAACTGAGCCGCCAAGCCAATTTGTATCTGGGATATTGGAAATGTGGGAAGGAAAGTTAAATAAAAACTTCCCAGTCAATTCAATATAAAAGGAGCAAGTGCAATGCCTTTACCAACAAATAGTAATGAATGGGATCGCGCTAGTGGTGATGACATTTTATTTGATGGAAGAACCTCTAATGGAGAAAGTTCACCCGAAGTTAAGCAAGTCTTTACGAACTTATCTACAACAGTTTTAGGGAAGTCATATCCGATGACGGCCGGTTATGCCTATGACCAGGGTTACTACAATGGTTTTAAAAAATGGCACGCTGGCATTGATATCGGCGCTGGAGCAGGAACTTCGGTGCGAGCTCCAATTGCTGGTAAAGTTGCTTGGACATGGTCTTCTCCTAGTGATGGAGCGTTTATCGCAGTTAATAGCAACGATGGTCGTCAGTGGGTTTATGGTCACTTGCAAAATTTCAACGGTTTAGCCACAGGAAATACCATTTCTGCCGGACAACTCCTCGGTCAAATTGGTAATCAATCAGGCGCAAATCACTTGCATTTAGAGGTACGGACTCCACCTTTTCAAGGCACTAACGGTGCAAGTCCAGACCAAAACTTTATCTTAAATGCTACCATGAGTCCTCTCGAAGCATTTTCAAAGTTAAATAATGGTGGCGGTGGCGGTAGCAACGGTGGTGGAAATACTAATCTAAATCTAAATGGCGGCCCCGGCAACGACATTTTAACTGGTTCAGGTGGGAATGATAAACTTTCTGGTTTAGGTGGTAATGACACATTGATTGGTGGTGCAGGAAACGATATTCTTGATGGTTTCTTCTATTCGGCTAGTGGCAATGGAGAAGTCGATCAACTACGTGGTGATTCCGGTGCTGATACTTTCTTGATCGGCGATTGGTACGGGAAGGGTTATATTGGTCGCAGTTGGGGAGTTATTCAAGACTTTTCTAGCGCTCAAGGTGATAAGATCAAAGTTCAAGGTAGCCTGAGTCAATACGAACTCCGACCGGGCAATCAGTATGGGTATTCTGCTAATGATACAGCGATAGTTTTGAAAAGCAATCCGAGTGAAGTCTTTGCAGTTTCCCTAAATGCCTCCACCAGAAACAATACCATTCAGTTATCTACAAGAGACTTCATCAGCGCTTAATTCCTGATTGAATTTGGCTAGATAGTTAATCCATAACTAAAGGCGATCGCACTTTCCCAAAGAAGCGCGATCGCTTTTATTTTCGATATAAATTTAACATTTTGCCAATTGTTTGACATCTCTCACGTATCCCCTATAATTCTGGTTAAACCCTCTCTAAGAGATTGGATATATACATCTTGAAGCCTTCCCAGTTTCTTGATAATAAGTTGTTTTTCAATAGTCGTAATAACTGGCTTAATCATCGAAGACTTTAGAAGACCTGCCGATTGCCAATCTGTTATGACGTTTTTTATTGGTAGTTTGATCTGTAAATGGAAATGGAACTAAAACCACCTCACCAAAATTATAACTCGTCATACTCCGCATCCTCTGGGTTATCCCAAATTTTAGCAAAAGCTGGTTCTGAGAGTTTATTTCCCGTATAAATGAGAAGACGATCTTCACTGCGCGTTAATAGGAAGTCGATAAAATCTTCTAATACCGTGATTTTATCAGGTGGTAAACTACGGATTTTTTCCATCAGCTTTGTTTCAGGGCTTTGGGTGATACTCATGTTACCTCTCACTTTGTTGTTAATAAAATAGCATATATTTGATATTTTCTCAACAGTGCGATCGCCTTGTAATTTATTGATTATTTCTTTTTTAAAAAGCCTAAAAATTACAAAGCAAACACAATTCTGAGAGCTAGATCAATTTTTATTATAACCTCTGGTTCAAGTTCACCTCTGATATCTACCCCACGAGAACGATAATCAATAGGGCGCGTTTGCAGACAATCAGCAATAGATTTTTTTGTTAATCCATTTCTTTCAGATGGTTCAATCTCCACATTACTTTTAATCTTGGCTTTTTTTTCACTCCAAGCAGTAATCGGAACAACCTGGATTACAGGAACTCGCTCATTATAAGTGTTGTTAGTCACAACAACACAAGGTCTAATTTTTCCCGTTTCAGAACCCTGAGTTGGCTCGAGATTAACTTCAATAATTAAACCTCGTTTCAATTTTATGACTTCGGCCATTCTTCTAAACCTAACTCCGTCAATTCTTGCAAGTCTTTATCTTCCTCATAGATTTCCGCATAGAGAGCCGCTGATTCTTCCAATTGCTCGGCTTCTAATGCTAACTCCAAGCGTTTAATGGCGATTCTTACTACTTCACTCGCGTCTTTAAATCCATAGTTTTGACAGCCTTGTAGAAATTTTATTTGAGATTCATCTAGTTCAAATGTTTGCTCTTTCATTATAGTAAAAATTCCGGCAAAATTTGGTATATTGTTTTTTAAGATCCGGCTCAAATACATGAATATTTTGATGATAGCATACTTTCCCGAAAATTATATAGCTAACCAACAAAAATCTGGGTTATTCTATGAATTAGAAACCCTCATCCGGCAAGCTATAAATCCTCCATACAACGTTAAAATCTCCAGATAACAATGACTCAAACCCTCAATATCCAACACTTGCCACTTTAAAATCTAAAATTATTGCGGCCTTCTTCCTTAGCGCGGTACAAAGCACCATCCGCCTTTTTCATCAAAATATCGCTATCATCGCCATCCTCTGGATAGATAGCAATCCCGATACTAGAACCGATCGCAACTTTATTTCCTTCCAAATCAAATTCACCCTGCAAAACCTCCAAAATTCTCTGCGCGATCGCCGCCGCATCTTTAGCACGAGAAATATTGGGCAACAAAATGATAAACTCGTCCCCACCCCACCTAGCAATAGTGTCCCCTTCCCGCAGACAGCTACTCAACCGCTTCACCACAGCCTGCAACAGGCGATCGCCAATCGCGTGCCCCAAAGTATCATTAACAATCTTAAAATGGTCTAAATCCAAAAACATCAAAGCAAATAGGCTGCCCCGGCGGTGAGCATTCTGCAAAGCTAAATTCAACTTTTCCCCCAAAAGAGTACGATTGGGCAAACCCGTCAGGCGATCGTGTAGTGCTTCATGGCGGATCGTTTCCTCCATCTTCTGTCGCTGAAGCGCCCCGCCAATACTCTCCCCAATCACCATTAAAATTGAAATTTCACCCTCCGACCAGCGGCGGTGGGAATCATTACCATCGTCAAACCCCAAATAGCCCCAAAGTTGCCTCTCAACTCGAATCGGCAAGATCAGCCGTGACAGCAAACCCTCTCCCTCTAAGACTTCCCGCTCTTCTTTTGGGAAAGACTCAATAAAATCTGTAATTGCATGAGTCGCTTCTAAAATGCTTTGCCACTGTGTCAGACCAAAGCTATTGGGAGTTAAATTTTGGCGATCGGGCGGGTTAATGCTAGCCTCAATCGATGCCATCACCCATTCAAACCGCAAACTCAAGGCCGCTTCTTCCGTCTCTGGGTGGGGGTGAGTCTCATAAATATAGACGCGATCGACACCTGTCACCACCCCTAAAGTCCCTAGCGCTTTAATAATCGCCGCTTTATGATCTGCATCTGTCAATAAATGGTGCATAGCAGTCGCCACACCTTGCAGCAAGGTTTCTTGCTTGTGAAGTTCTGCTTCCGTTTCCTTACGCTTAGTAATATCTTCTACAGTGCCTTCGTAACCAGCAATCTGACCCCTCTCGTCCCTAATGGCGCGAGCACTCTCAGAAATCCAGATGGTAGTACCATCTTGGCGATAAACTTGAGACTCAAAACCAGAAATGACATCTTGCTTCTGGAGCAAGCGTTTGAACTCATCGCGGCGGTTGGGGTTAACATAAAGTTGCCTGCCGATGTCCGTAATGCCAGTCATCAATTCGTCAGGGGATTTGTAGCCGTAAATCCGGGCAAGCATGGGGTTGACGGTTTGATAGCGCCCTTCGGCCGATGTTTGGTAGATACCAGCAACGGCGTTTTCAAAGATATTGCGGTATTTCTTATGATGAATGACCACTCCCAACTGTACGCCAACGGCTGAAAGTAGGGAAATTTGTTTATTTTCTAAACGGGGTTCAAACATGAAGAAAACAAGTACCGCGATCAATTTGCCGCTGGCAAGGATGGGAATGCTTAGTCCAGCTTGAAAACCCGCAATGGCGGCGATATCTGGGTCAAGAAGGCTATCAACTGGTTGCGGTAAGTCGGGGGGCATCCATTTGAGCGGTTGCAGCGACCAGATTTGCCCTAAGTTACTGCTGGCGGAAAATTTCTGTTGTTTTCTGATGCTGCGGAATGAGTCTAAATTTTGAGAAGTGCTGTAGTAGGCGGGGGTACATTCTATGAAGGCGGGATCGGCACTGGGAACCCAAGCTTCGGCGTAATTCCAGTTTGTGACTTGGCAGATTTTTTGTAGGGCAATGGTGAGAGCTGAATCGAAGTCTTGAGCTTCGGCTACACTTAAGGTGATGGTTTGCAAAAGGTGGGCTACTGCTCTGTTCCTTTGTCGCTCAGTGATGTCGTGGCAAATGCCGAGTATTTTGGTGATTTTCCCAGCGACGAAGATGGGGGAGAGGTCGATCAGCACTAGCTGAGAGCCTGTTTCTGTTTCTAATGGCTGTTGGTAAGAACGGGATTGCTGTTGTTGGAGGCAGATTGTGAGGTTTTGCTCGGTGGTACGGGCGATCGCATCTGGTAAGCACTCGCCGATCGGTTTGGAGGCTACGTCGATGTCTGCGATCGCGTACATTTGTAAGTAGATGTGGTTAGCACAGACGAAATGGAATTCTCCTTGAATTGGCTCTACTATAAAAATGCCCTCGGAGCTGTGTTTGAAGATGGCTGACAATATGGCTTCCTGTTGGCAAGCTGAATTCTCTTCACCGACGGGAGTGCTGTTTGGTTCTCTCAAGTTCCAGCAAAGCATTTTTATTTTTACCCTGTTATTTGGAAGCGGAGCTTTTCTTTACTTACTAAGTTAGGATAAAATTTACTCCTTAGCAGCAGCTAAGATCACATATTTTCAGGTCTTGGTAAGAGTCGCTGGGGGCTGGGGAGCAGCGGATGGGGAGGATCGCAGAGGGTGTGAGCATGGTATTTTGAATAATTAACTACATCCAGCGGGTTTTGAAGCGAGGCATAATTGCGATCGCAGGGGGTAACAACTGGTAAGAATGTAAGCACAGATCGTGCGATCGCAGCATCAGACCATGCTGGAATATTGATGAGTTCGGAATTAAGAAGCCACAATAGGCTGTAAATAAAACTAACTCAAATTGATTCTTACCACCAAGAAAACCCACCCATAAAAGTTGAGGGTGTGACCGAAATAAGAGGAGATAATTAAATCAAAAATACCAATAAATGAAAAGCAGACTCAATAATTATTTCTTCCTTTGCCTTCTGCTATTCTAGATAACTAAATTGTTCTCCCCTTCTAGATAACGATGTTAACGTTTAATAACTATATAATGGAGTCAATAATCACTAAAGTTTAAGATATATAAACTTCTGGGAGTGGAACAGATGAAGATTTTGGTATTGGCATGGGAGTTTCCGCCCCGAATTGTGGGTGGGATAGCTCGTCATGTAGCGGAATTGTATCCTGAGTTAGTCAAGTTAGGGCATGAAGTTCACTTGATTACTGTAGAGTTTGGTCAAGCGCCCATGTACGAGGTGGTGGAAGGAGTACGGGTGCATCGAGTACCAGTATGGCCAGCTCATGATTTTTTCCACTGGGTTGTCAACATGAACGAAAGCATGGGACATCATGGCGGGAAACTGATGCTCGAAGAAGGGCCTTTCAATCTAATTCACGCTCATGACTGGCTAGTGGGAGATGCTGCGATCGCCCTAAAGCACACTTTTAAAGTACCCCTGATTACGACTATACACGCAACGGAATATGGACGGCATAACGGTCTTCATGCCAACGAACACCGCTACATCAGCGGTAAGGAAAATGACTTAGCCTACAATGCTTGGCGGGTAATTGTCTGTAGCGAATATATGCGACGGGAAGTAGAACGGGTATTAGCTACTCCTTGGAATAAAATAGAAGTTATTTACAACGGCATTCGTGCTGAGAAAAAACCTCGCTGGAGCGATTTTGACGCTTTAAACTTCCGACGTAAATTTGCTCACGATCACGAAAAAATAGTTTACTATGTTGGTCGAATGACCTACGAAAAGGGTATTTCGGTATTACTGAATGCGGCTCCGATGGTACTATGGGCAACGGGAGGCAATACCAAGTTTATAATTATTGGTGGCGGTCATACGGAACACTTAAAACATCAAGCTTGGGAATTAGGAATTTGGCACAATTGTTTGTTTACGGGATTTATGTTTGAGGAATATCTCGATAAATTTCAAACGGTGGCTGACTGTGCGGTTTTTCCGAGTTTATACGAACCTTTTGGAATTGTAGCGCTAGAAAGTTTTGCAGCGCGAGTACCTGTGGTAGTTTCTGATACGGGGGGACTTCCAGAGGTGGTACAACACACGAAGACGGGGGTGGTTACTCACACTAATAATCCACATTCTTTAGCTTGGGGGATTTTGGAAGTGTTAAAAAATCCTGGCTATGCACAGTGGTTGGTTGACAATGCTTATGAAGATTTGGAACGGCGATTTAGTTGGCCGAAGCTGGCTAAGGAAACTGAATGGGTTTATAAGCGAGTGGTTGAAGAGCGATCGCAAGTAAGCTGGTAATAGAACTAGGGGCTAGGGGCTAGGGGCTAGGGGCTAGGGGAAGAGAGGGGGAGCGGGGGAGCGGGGGAGATGGGGAGCAGGGGAGCAGGGGAGCAGGGGAGCAGGGGAGATGGGGGAGATGGGGGAGATGGGTAATTAGCTATTAGCTATTAGCTATTAGCATGGGGTTCCAGAAACCGGGTTTTTGAGACAATCTGTGGGTAACAACGAAGTATTTTCGTGAAAAACCCGGTTTCTTTGGTTGGGTGTGTAAGTCCTAGTAAGTTCCCTCTCCGTCTTCCCTCCTTCCTCTTCCCTAGCCCCTAGCCCGTAGCCCCTAGCCCCTTCTTCTATTACCAATTACCAACATTAAATCGGTTGAAGCGATCGCGAAACTAAACTTCCGCAACTGCTACTTTTCTTAGCGAATTAATAGTTGCTACACAGTGCTTAGCTACGGTATCAATTTCTTCGACGGTGCTAAATCTACCAATACCGAACCGTAGGGAAGCATAAGCCAACTTTTCCTTTCGCCCGATTGCTTCCAAGACATGAGAAGGCGCGATTTTAGCGGAAGTGCAAGCCGAACCCGAAGAAACAGCGACAATAGGTTGTACTCCTAGTAGCAGCGCTTGACCATCAACTCCATCTACACTGATATTAAGATTTCCAGGCAAGCGGTGAATGGGATGACCATTAATAACAATGTCGCCCAAGGGAGATAAATAGTCCCACAACCTTTGACGCAAATTTGTCACCCGTTCCACTTCTAAGTCCATTTCGGAAATGGCCAGTTCTACGGCTTTGGCAAATCCGACAATTTGAGGGGTATAGAGCGTACCAGAACGCATTCCCCGTTCGTGTCCGCCGCCGTGCATTTGCGCTGCAAGCTGAACTCTGGGATGGCGACGGCGGACATAAAGAGCGCCGATGCCTTTTGGGCCGTAAATTTTGTGCGCTGTCAAGGACATTAAATCAATTTTCAATGCCTCGACATTGAGTGGAATTTTGCCGATCGCTTGGGCTGCGTCTGTATGGAAAAAGACATCTGCACCGCGACAGATGGCGGCAATTTCTCCGATCGGCTGGATTACTCCAATTTCATTATTAGCAGCCATCACCGAGACTAAAATCGTGTCGGCGCGAATACATCTTGCTAAATTGCCTAAGTCGATCAGTCCGTCACTTTGGACGGGGAGAAAAGTGATTTCAAATCCCAATTTTTCTAAATAATGACAGGGATCGAGTACCGCATTGTGTTCGGTTGCTACCGTGATGATGTGTCGCCCTTTGTTGCAATAAGCTTCGGCTATGCCTTTGACCGCTAAATTGTTCGCTTCGGTTGCGCCGGAAGTGAAGACAATTTCTTCGGGTGAGGCATTGATGGCATCTGCGATCGCTTGCCGGGACTGTTTGACTGCCGCTTCTGCTTCCCAACCATAGGTATGATTGATGCTAGCGGGGTTGCCGAAGTGTTCCCGGAAATAGGGGAGCATGGCAGCGAGTACCCGTTCGTCGATCGGGGTTGTCGCGTGGTTGTCTAGGTAGATAGGGCGTTGAGACATAGTAGAAGAAAATTGGGCAACTGGGCTGGCGATCGCTTATTTAGGCAACTGAGTTGTCAACTTGGTCGTTCCAGTGTAGCGTTCCTATAGCTGCAACTTAGATATTAGAGTATAGTAGCCAATTATTAAAGTTACGAGCAAGGTGTTAAATTATTCTATACCAGCGTCAGCACCTACAACTAAAATTAATAGCTAAAATTATTTATGCGACCTGATATCCAGGGATTGGAAATTACTAAGGGTGAACTCAAGCGGCTCAGTGGTGTAGGGACAGACCGTACCTACAGACCACCTGCGATCCGTAAGTTTGTCACTGAAGGGTTGAAAACTTTGGCTGTTATTGCTTTGGTTGCCATTAGTTGTTTGCTGCTGTTGCTAATTTTTCCGAGATACTATTTGTTATTAATTTCTGTCCATTTCGCGGCGGCTCTGGCTTTAATAGTTGATGACTTTTGGAAAATTTGGTTGAGTAGCAGGAATAAACATCTGGTTAATCTTTTTGATGATGTGGACAGATATAATGCTATTATTAAAGCTATAGAAGTTAATGACAACATAGAAGAAGCTGGCAATCACAAGGTAACTATTCGCAATCGCGAGCAAGTTATTGAAGCCTTGTATCTGATCAGAGAAGATTTGGTTAGAGCTTTAAAAACCGAGAGGATTCTCAGGGAAAATAAAAAATTTGTAGCTGGTCATTCTGATATGTTTGATACTAATTTTCGAGCTTTGACTGCCTTGCAAATTAACGATCGGGCGAGCGAGCAAGGGCGGTTGTTAAATGAAGCTTTGCAGATTGCCGTAGGCGTACAGGAGGAAATGAAGAAATTACAGGAGAGACACGCTAGTACTTAAAGCCGCCAGGGATTTTAACCGCTGTCGAACTGTGATTTAAGACCAAAAATAATAATTTTCATCTTCAACCCAGTTAGGGCGAGGCAAGCCAAATTTATCTTCCAAAACCATTTCTATTGGACGCTGCGAATCTGATTGTTCGGTGCGCCAACTCTCCTAGCAATTTATTCTCATTTTAATTTAATTTTAATTAAGCATATTTACTCAGTGACATTCGTTTGACTTTTTTAACCTGTCACGAATGGGTAGAGGGTGTAGGAGTATGCAGATTAAAGCTGATTAGCTTATGCTAGAGTCACTATGCTTGGTAAATCAAGGATGCCCTTATCACCTGGACTTTTCAGAAAAATTCCCCTACAAATACTGCTAATTATTCCCTTTGTTGTCCAAACAGTTGGAGCAGTAGCTGTTGTTGGTTATCTTTCTTATAGAAACGGTCAAAAAGCAGTAAATGATGTAGCTACTCAGTTGCGGAATGATATTAGCGATCGCATCAAGGAAAATCTAACCGATCTGGTTGCTATTCCCTTTCAATCCTTTGAAAACTATGATGCAGCCCTGAGCCAAAACCGCATCGATCTTAATAATGGGAGAGACGTAGAGAAGTTTCTATGGCGACAACTCCCAGCCTTTCCCCTTGTTGCTGCCGCAGCTTTTGTTACCCCCAATCAGGAGTTTTTTGCTGGTGAGCGGCAGGATGATGGCGAGATCGTCATCCGTACTTCGGAGATAGAAAATAACCACACTTTGACGACCTATACCGTTAGTCCAGGAGGGGAACGCCGGGAAATTACCAACGCCGGGAAACCTAACTTTGACCCCCGTAACCGCCCCTACTATAAAATTCCCGTCCAGAAAAAGCAAGCTGTTTGGGCAAAACTGTATCCTCACATTACAGGTAAATACCTATACATTGCGGCTGGCAAACCCATATATACCAATAGTGGAGCTCTCCAAGGAGTGTGGATGACAAGCTTAAATCTGGTAATGTTTGGGGATTTTTTAAGTAAACTCAAAATCGGTAAAACTGGGCAAAGTTTTATTCTGGAACGTTCTGGAGAAATGATTGCCACCTCTACAGGGGAAAAGCCCTTTCAATATTACCCAGACAAGGTTGTTCAACTGCCAGAGCAAAGAATTGAACGACTCAAGGTTGTCAATAGTAGCAATGCCATCACCCAAAAAGCGAGTCAAGCTTTGCTAGATCAGTTTCGTGATTTTCAAAATATCCAAGCATCTCATCAACTTAAATTTACTGTGGATGGTAAAAATTATTTCGTCCGAGTCGATCCTTTTCGAGATAGTAAAGGTATTGAGTGGTTGGTGGTGGTGACTATTCCAGAAGCAGACTTTATGAATCAGATTAATGCCAATACTCAGACTACAATCCTGCTCTGTTTAGCAACTTTGATTTTGGCAATTTTGTTGGGTATCCTGACCGCTCGCCGGATTATCCGTCCTGTGGAGCGGATCACCACTGCCTCGGAAGCGATCGCTAGAGGCAATCTCAACCAACAAGTGGAGGTTAGTTCCATCGTTGAACTTGGCAAATTAGCCAACGTTTTTAACGGCATGACCAGACAACTGAAGGATTCTCTCGATGCCCTCCATTTGGCAAATGAAGAGTTGGAAGCTAGAGTGGAGCGAAGAACTGGAGAACTGCGCCAAGAAAAAGAAAGGTCAGAACAGTTACTTTTAAATATTTTGCCTGCGGAAATTGCCGATCGCCTCATGCGGACTAATGAATCCCCTGCTGAACATTTTGAAGAAGCCACAATTTTGTTTGCGGATATCGTAGGTTTTACTGGGATCTCGGCCCGGATAGAGCCGATGCAATTGGTAACAGGTTTGAACCAAATTTTCTCTGCTTTCGATCAACTCACTGAAAAGTATGGCTTAGAGAAAATTAAAACTATTGGGGATGCCTACATGGTAGTTGGTGGTTTACCCGTTTCTCGAGCAGATCATGCCGATGCGATCGCCAACATGGCCTTGGATATGCACGCCTATATGCAAGACGTGGAGCATATTTTTGGGGAATCTCTACAAATTCGGATCGGGATTAATACGGGTCCTGTAATTGCGGGAGTAATTGGGATTAAGAAATTTATCTATGACCTCTGGGGTGATGCGGTGAATGTCGCCTCAAGGATGGAATCTCACGGTAAGCCTGGATACATTCAAGTCACCGATGCGACTTATCACAAATTACAGAATAAATACTTACTAGAACCAAGGGGCGCGATCGAAGTCAAGGGAAGAGGAGAAATGATGACCTATTGGCTTTTGGGTCGGCGAGTATGACTGTCCTTAAAGATCGCGCTCTGAGTTTGAGCAGTCAACATGAAGAGGTAATAGAGTTGTGCGAGCTGACGGTGAAGTACAATTAATTGATACAATGGAGTTAAGATTTCCCTTGGGACTGGAAGCTGAAATTGCAGATTTAGTTGCCTCAACTACCATAGAGTTAAATTTAGATGATGTAGTTGTACTTTACACTGACGGGATTACTGAAGCTATTGATATTAATAAAGTACAATACGGTTTAGAGCGGCTGGTAGAAATCATTAAACAAAACCGCCAGCTTTCAGCTAGTGAAATTAAGGAAACCGCGATCGCGGACGTTAAGCGCCATATCGGTGAGCAAAAGGTGTATGATGACATCACTTTAGTTGTCCTCAAACAAAAGTATTAAAATTACTAGCAAAATCGCTATGACCGCCAAACCTAAAATTATAGTCCTCGATGACGATCCCACAGGTTCCCAAACTGTTCACAGTTGTCTGTTGCTAACCCGCTGGGACGTGGATACCCTAAAGTTAGGACTGGAGGACGAGTCTCCCATTTTCTTCATCCTCACAAATACCAGAGCTTTACCCGCAGCACAAGCGGCTGCTGTCACCCGCGAAGTGTGTCGCAACTTGAAAGATGCGATCGCAAATACCCCCCAAACCGCAGGTTTCTTAATAGTCAGCCGTTCTGACTCCACCCTCCGGGGCCATTATCCCATAGAAACGGACGTAATCGCCGAAGAACTTGGCCCTTTTGACGCTCATTTCTTAGTTCCCGCCTTCTTTGAAGGCGGCCGAATTACCCGCGATAGCGTTCATTATCTGATAATTAATGGCATTGAAACACCCGTAGAACAAACAGAATTTGCCCGTGATTCCGTCTTTGGGTACAAACATAGTTATTTGCCAGAATATGTAGCAGAAAAAACCCAAAATCGGATTTCGGCTGAAAGTGTAGAGCGATTTTTGCTAGCAGACATTCGCGCTGGAAGTTTGGAACGATTGCTAAATTTAACTGGTAACAAATGCGGAGTTGTTGACGGCGAAAATCAAGCCGATTTTAACCGTTTTGCAGCAGATATCCTGACAGCAGCAAACCAAGGTAAACGCTTTTTATTCCGCAGCGGTGCTAGTATTTTAACATCGCTAGCCGACCTCGGCCCGCAGCCAATAGCAGCCGAAAATATGGCACAATACGTGCGTGGTGGTAAACCTGGTGCAGTAATAGTTGGCTCTCACGTTAAAAAAACAACCGAACAATTAGAAAAATTACTGCAAGAACCAGGAACAGCTAGCATTGAAATTGATGTCGCCCATTTGTTAGAAGATTCGCCAGCACAACGAGCAACACTCCTAAAAAATACTCTCGAAAATGTTCATGCCGTTCGTGCTGTAGGTAAAACTCCCGTAGTTTATACTAGCCGTCAAGAACTTACCTTTGATAGCGTACAAGTACGCTTAGATTTCGGTGCTGCTGTTTCAGCTTTATTGATGGATATAGTGCGAGGCTTACCTTCAGATATCGGGTTTTTAATTAGCAAAGGAGGCATTACTTCTAACGACGTTCTCAGCACAGGTTTATCCCTGACATCAGCACGATTACTAGGTCAAATTTTAGCAGGTTGTTCAGTAGTACGGACAGCAGCAGATCATCCTCTCTTTCCCTATTTACCAGTAGTATTATTTCCCGGCAATGTCGGGGATGCAGATGCTTTAGCCACAGTTTATCGGCGGTTAAGTAAATAGCTAGTTGGGCGGTAATTGCCGCCCTGGAAAATTATGTTTGAGCAGTGGATTCTTGTTGCTGTGCTGCCAGACGTGCCGCTCTTCTTTGATAATAAGCTCCCAGAGTGCTGTTCTGAATATCAGCTTCTAAACGAGCGTTTAGTTCATCCAATTCGGCAATAAGAACATCCCAGCGTTTCACGATTTCGCGTAAATTAGCCACAGAACGTGCTCTAGTCTCAGCATCCGGTATTCTCAGTTCATTACTCATGGTAAATTCCAATTCCTCTTAATTTCTTGGACACTTGCTAATGTAGCATCAGCTACAGCCTGAGCCTCATTTATAGACCGGGCTATGATATCTAGGCTATCACGAGAAGCTACAGGTTGAGATTCATAGATTCGCCGCAAAGTGACATAAAAACGTGAATAGTAAGTGTCTGCTCGTTCTCGGATACTTTGAAGTTCGTCTAATTCATGGACTGTGGCCTCTGTTTCGCCATACTCAGCCAGCATAACAAACACTGTTGCAGTTGCTTCGTCTATGCGTTCTAAGAGTTGTCGCTGTAAAGTGAAAACAGTCGTGATGATCTCGTCTGGTAACTTGGCCATAATTCCCATCTAAGTTAACATGAGTTCTGTCAAATAGGCAGAATATCACACCGATCCTACTTTAGGAGAATATTGAGATTGTTTAGTTGCGGTCATAACCACAGGCAACTGGTAATAAGAGGTAATATAAAGCAGCATCTTTAGATTGCTTCGATTGGCTGGCAATGACAGATAACTGGCAATCAGAGGTAATATAAACAGGTTTTAATTCCTAATTAAGTTAATATTGATAGTCAACCTTACCTAAAATCAGACCAGTCCCATGACGACTGATGCTTCCCCCTCCGCCGCCGTTACCCCCGATGCTTCCACGCCTGAAGTGAGTTTCAACCTGCAAGTTCATCTCAAAAATGAAGGCGGGCACTTGTTGCTGCTGCTACCCCCCGAAACCAGTAGCGAAGCAGCAACTTCAACAGCAACAACCTGGACTGAACTGTGGCAACAGCTAAAAGTTAGACTGAATGCAGGAGAACGCTTCTGGCAGCCAAATGCAGAAGTCCACCTGATGGCGAACGATCGCTTATTAGATATTCGCCAACTACAAGCGATCGCAGAAGCTCTTTCTGAAGTAGAACTCCAACTCAAACGAGTTCATACCATCCGCCGCCAAACAGCAGTCGCCGCCGCCACCGCCGGCTATGCCGTCGAACAGCAATCCCCCATCTCCTCTCTCAACAAAACACCCTCAGAAACAGCTTCCTCCCTCGCCGAACCTCTGTATTTACAGATGACAATTCGCTCCGGCATAGAAATTCGGCATCCCGGTACAGTAATAATTTTAGGAGATGTCAATCCCGGCGGCTCAGTGGTCGCTCAAGGCGATATCCTAGTTTGGGGCCGTTTGCGGGGTAGAGTTCATGCTGGAGCAGGCGGCAATGCCAAAAGTGTAATTATGACTTTGCAAATGGAACCTATGCTAATTCGGATTGCTGAATACGTCGCCAGAGGGCCTGAGACTCAACCGGCTCAGTTTTACCCCGAAGTCGCCTACGTGACTACCCAAGGCATTCGTATTAGCAGAGCCAGTGATTTTGATAAGGGGCTAGGGGTTAGGGGCTAGGGGCTAGGGAAGAGGGGGAGAAGGGGAGGATGGGGAGGATGGGGGAGATGGGGGAGATGGGGGAGATGGGTAATTAGCAATTAGCAATTAGCAATTAGCGATTAGCAATTAGCAATTAGCAACTAACAACTAACAACTAGCAATTAACAACTAACAACTAACAATTTTACTTATGGCTCGCATTATTGTTGTTACTTCTGGCAAAGGAGGAGTTGGGAAAACTACCTCCACAGCAAATCTGGGCATGGCTCTGGCGAAACTTGGTCGCTCTGTAGCGGTAGTTGATGCTGACTTCGGCTTGAGAAATTTGGACTTGCTATTAGGTTTAGAAAATCGCATCGTTTATACGGCAGTAGAAGTAATTGCCGGCGAATGTAGACTAGAACAAGCTTTAGTCAAAGATAAACGCCAGCCCAATCTAGTATTACTACCGGCCGCTCAAAACCGGATGAAAGATGCTGTTAGTGCCGAACAAATGAAACAATTAGTTAACGTACTAGCAGAGAAATATGACTATATTTTGATTGATTCGCCCGCAGGAATTGAGCAGGGATTTCAAAATGCGATCGCGGCCGCTCAAGAAGGCGTGATCGTCACCACCCCAGAAATTGCCGCCGTCCGCGATGCCGATCGCGTTGTGGGTTTACTAGAAGCTCATAATGTCAAACGTATCCACCTGATCGTCAATCGTATTCGACCCTTAATGGTGCAAGCTAATGATATGATGTCGGTGCAGGATGTGCGGGAAATTCTTGCTATTCCTCTGCTGGGAGTTGTCCCAGACGACGAGCGCGTAATTGTTTCCACTAACCGGGGCGAACCCTTAGTGCTGTCGGAAACTCCATCCTTAGCTGGAACCGCCTATGAAAATATTGCTCGGCGCTTAGAAGGCGAAAAAGTTGAGTTTCTCGAACTCAATCCCCCCCAGGATAACTTTTTTACTCGACTCCGTAGGCTGTTAACAGCTAAGATTATGTAAGTAAGCGGCGAAGTTTTGGTAATAAATGCCGATCTCGGTATACTGCCAGTTAAACTATTGGCAGTGAGGAATGAGGAAGAATTTAAAGTGTTTATTTTAAAGGGTATGTTGTCAGGATTTTCTCACTTCGCCGCCCCGTTCAGTTACCAGCCTCTTTCCTCAAGAGCGCGATCGCCACTGACATAAACGATCCTACTCGAAACTACTAACCAGTTTCGTGGCCGTTACCATAGGCGGCTAAACGGATTTACTGCCACCTGCCTAACTCTTGACAACTCCGCAAGCCCCATGATTAATACACTTCTCGATCGCCTTTTCCCCCGCACGACTGACAACAGCCGCGAGGAAGTTAAACGCCGCCTCAAACTCGTTCTCGCCCACGACCGTTCTGACCTCACTCCAGAAATGGTTGAATCAATGCGAAAAGAAATCCTAGAGGTAGTATCTCGCTATGTGGAACTCGAAACCGATGGTACAGAGTTTTCCCTAGAAAGCGATCGCCGCGCCACAGCACTGATTGCAAACCTACCCATCCGCCGAGTCAAGTCAGATACTTAGCTGGTTATTTCCCAGAGTTCAATAGAGGAGAATCTATTAAGATATTAATAGTTAGGTAACTTATTTGAGTTTTAACCTAAGTCTCGACTCTACTGGAGCTACCCGATGTTAGCCGAGCTAATCTCTTCCAGACGTATTCTCAAAGCCCAACTCATCGAATTTTTAGGACTCCCTGACAATTCTAAGGACAAAAAAGAGAGTCTCGTCAGTACAATTCTGTCTATTTTAGAAGAAAATGCCTTCGAGCAAGCAAGATTCTGGGAAACATTCAAAAGCGAGTTAGCTGTTGAGCCGATAGAATTAGAAGAGCTGCTCAACTGCTCTAAAAACGAGCGCAAGCGCTGGGTAAAAGAAGGCAAAATCCCTATTTTAGAATATCGCAGTTTTCGGAAATCTGGAATGGATTTGGAATATCCCGTTCACGACAGAAGATTTATCCTCAGCATCACCCAAGCAGATATTCAGCGGTGGCGAGAAGAACATAGATCGCAGATCAAAACTAATCGGCAAACAGGAGCACAAATTGCCTCAGAAAGCCGCAAGGAACATCAGCAATCAAGAGAAGCTTTTGGCTCAGCTTGGGAAAAAATTATAGAGGAATGGCAAGAAAAAGGATCGAGTGAAATATCAGCTATTCTCCAACTAGCCTACTGGACAGTGTGGGCCTCTCGCTGGGCCAAAGAGAATCAAATTAAAAGCCTCAGAGCAATCAAATATAACGAACAGTACGAGCAGCGGCGAGAACAATGGTACGAGCGCAAAAATCAAGCAATCAAGTTATTGGCTCAGGTTCCCTATGGAATGCTAGCATTTTATCGTCCAGTTGATTCTGATAAATTGTATCTGAAGCTTTGCGATAATCATTATGAAATGATGAAGGAGGGCTACTATTGGGATAAGTGGGAATTTTATTATCACAATCGCAAGCTAGTACACAAATGCCGGGAATGTATTTATACGGAAACTAGGGATTATTATTCGCTGTACTATTTGGAAATCAAGACCGAGCAGTTTCCTGATTTTACTTTTTCTTACCATACACCTTACACAATGGGAAAAAAATTTTTGCCTCATCCTGAAACGCTACCTTATGTAGATCATGTTGAGCAAGATGGTATTTTCCGCTTTGGCAGACCCATGTTAGAACAGGAGAAAATCATTCACAGAGAGAAGGATGTTTTAGCTAAGTTTGAAAAGGCTTTGGCGGAGGCGAAAAAATTTGTATAGCTGGGTTTTTGCTTCTCTGTTACTATCAGCTAAATATGTAAATATTTGTGACATATATAATTATGAGTCGCGAAACATCATATTATATTAAGTGTATTTGTCTAACCAAAAGCTGTTTATCAGTGGGTGGTTGACAGCGCTTGGGACAATAGTCCCAAGCGCGGGAAGTAAAAGCTAGGAAAACGATTACTTCCCAGTTAATTTAATATTTTTTGAATCCGGTAGCTCCTCTGTTTTCTATATCTAGACATACTCTCTGTCCTTCTCTATAGTGAGGAGTATCCTTGTCATTGCAAGTGAATATTCTTGTGATAAGATAGTAAGCGAATATCTTGGTCATAGTCAGAAAATATCCTTGTCATTGCGCGAGGGAATATCCTTGTCATTGCGAGCGAAGCGAAGCAATCTCAAGGCCTTGAGATTGCTTCGCTTCGCTCGCAATGACGGAGTTATATTTATCAGAACAGAGTGTATCAATGACGGAGTTATCTCTAAACCTGACAGAGTTATGTTTGCAATAACATCCTGTTTAACTAGGTCTGCAATTAGCAATTAGCAATTAGCAATTAGCAATTAGCAATTAGCCATTACCTAATTTCTGCGCTTGAATTACCTGGAGACTACCACCTGCATAAAGTGCGGGCTGCTGCGGTACATTTGTACTAGGATTTTCCCCACTCAGACCTACCTCAAACCCCACCTCCGATAACAGATTAGTGAGATCGGTTTCAATTAACTGCCAAGCAGTCTCCGTTTCAAATAACCAGAAAAAAACTGCCACCCCTGGCCAAAATATCGGATTAGTCGGCCGGTGAAAATCTACCAAAGTGAAGATCCCCTCCGGCTTGAGCACGCGGTAAACTTCTTGTAATATTTGCTGCAACTGCATAGGCTGCATTTCGTGCATCGCCGCACTGGTATGCACCAAATCAAAATAATTGTCAGGAAATGGCATTTCCTCGGCAAAAGCTTCTACATATTGAGCTGAGGGGACATTCTTTTTTGCCCGTTTCAGCGACAAGGGTGAAGCGTCGAGCCCGGTGACATCCTGAGAGTATTGGATTAGAAATTGAGTAGTTTGACCGCTACCGCAGCAGAGGTCTAAGATTTTAGTGTCCGATCGCATGGTCAAACCTTGCAAGGCAAGCTGGCGGAAACGCGCTTCCCCGCCTACACTTAGAGCGGCGATGCGTGATATCGCGTCATAGAGCCACTGGTAACGATAACTTAAATCTCTAAGAATTGTTGCCATAGTTAAAATTGTGTATGTTTGGCTATCGACTCAGGCTTATTAAGAAGTTATATTATTAAAATTGGTAACAAAGCTGAGACAAGAGGGGAAATGCAAGCGCTATGGGTCGTATAGGAGTTTTACTACTAAATTTGGGTGGGCCGGATCAAATCGAAGATGTCCGCCACTTTCTTTTCAATCTGTTTTCTGACCCAGAGATTATTCGCATACCCTTTCCTTGGATGCAGAAACCCCTCGCCTGGTTGATTTCTACGCTGCGGGCCGAGAAATCCCAGGAAAACTACAAGCACATCGGCGGTGGCTCTCCTTTGCGGCGGATCACAGAAGAGCAAGCGGTAGCACTGGAAGCAAAGTTACAGGAAAAGGGACAGGAAGCTAAAGTTTATGTGGGGATGCGTTATTGGCATCCTTTTACTGAGGAGGCGATCGCGAAAATCAAGCGCGATCGCATTGAACAGTTGGTAATCTTACCACTTTATCCCCAATTCTCTATCAGTACGAGTGGTTCCAGTTTCCGACTCTTAGAAAGGATCTGGCAAGACGATCCCACTCTCCAACAGCTTGAGTATACGCTTATTCCCTCTTGGTATCAGCGATCGGGCTACCTGCGGGCGATGGCTCAATTAATCGCCCAAGAACTCGATCGTCGCCCCGATCCCGATGGAGTTCATATATTCTTTAGCGCTCACGGTGTCCCCGTTAGCTATGTGGAAGAAGCAGGAGATCCTTACCAGCGAGAGATTGAGGACTGTACTAGCAGGATTATGCAGACTCTCAGCCGACCAAATGACCATACCCTTGCTTACCAAAGTCGGGTTGGCCCGGTGGAATGGCTCAAGCCATATACGGAAGAAGCGATTCCAGAATTGGCTGCTAAAGGAGTTGATGAGTTGCTTGTAGTTCCGATCAGCTTTGTTTCTGAGCATATCGAAACGTTGCAAGAAATTGATATGGAGTATCGCGAATTGGCAGAACATTCGGGGATTCACAACTTCCACCGCGTGCCGGCTCTTAATACTCATCCTGTATTTATTGAGGATTTAGCTGATTCAGTTATTGAGGCTTTAGATGCACCCAATATTAAGTTTTCTGAGGTGATACATCCTCCGAAGAAGGCAAAAATGTACCCGCAAGAACGTTGGGAATGGGGTTTGACTACTGCGGCAGAAGTTTGGAATGGCCGTCTGGCAATGATTGGGTTTATCGGACTTTTGGTGGAGTTAATCACAGGTCATGGCCCCCTGCATCTTATTGGGTTGCTTTAGGGTAATTGTTAGTTGTTAGTTGATAGTTGATAGTTGTTAGTTATTGGTTGATAGACACAATTAAACGTAGGGTGGGCGCTCGCCTCAAAAAGGCTATAAGTCATAGCAGAAGATGGTTGAGGCGAGCGCCCACCTTACAACCCACATTCCGCAGGTCTTTAAACAGAATTGATGGTTATAAATTTTAAAAATTCAAGCCTGAAGTGATTACCCAGTAATCATTTCAGGCTTTTTTGATATACAATGAACGAATTAGGAGCAAAGAGGAAAAAACCATGAATGAGCATCAAGAAGCCATAAAAGTCCTAGATTTATACCAATTTTACATGAAGTTGCATAGAATGAAGATAATGTTTAGAGGTCATTAGTTATGGCACGTCAACTGATTCTGGCGATCGCAGAAAGTGCAGAGAGCTTGGAACAACAACTAAAAACCAGTCGCACCGCCAGCCAAAAAGAACGCTTGCAAATGTTGTGGTGGCTAAAAACGGGACAAGTCACTGAGCATCAAATCCTTGCCGAACGTCTCGGACGTGATGGTTCAACGGTAACTCGGTGGTTACAAAAGTATCGCAAAGGAGGACTCTGTGAATTGTTGGCGATCAAAAGTGCGCCCGGAAAATCGCGCCACTTGAGTCCAGACGCGATCGCGGGCTTACAAGAAAGACTAAAGCAGGAACCTGGCTTCAAGAGCTATGGGGAAATTGTGGAGTGGCTTAATCAGACCTATGAGCTCAAATTGAAATATCCCACAGTCTATCATTGGGTACACTACCGACTCAAAGCTAAATTAAAAGTGCCACGTCCGAACATCTAATCGGAAAGGGAATACTACCCGAACATCTAAACGACGATAGACTAGGAAGAGCCCTCGACAAATATTATCAAGTAGGAACCACAAAACTCTTCACAACAATCGCCATGAAAGCCGCCCATAATTTCCAAGTAAAAATGAACAGCATCCACAAGGTAGGCACAGATATTTTTCCTACAGTGAATGTATGAAAATCCTTAGTCATCAAAGCCAGAACTGCGGAATGTGGGTTCAAAGGTGGCATCTTTGGCTTGACCTAGACATTGATAAGCAAGTTGACAAACTCCAAACTTTCCTATGAAGCTAACTAAGATTGACTTAAGCAATATATTGGGAGTCGGTCATTCTAACGGTCATTTAGGGCTGTTAATAGACCGAGGAGAGGAAGTAGAGTACATTGAGATTGAGGCTCCAAAAGCTGCTTTACACGGACTGCAAGGAGTTGCCTTTATTGCTAATAACGATCTAAGCGGTAGCATTGAAACAAACCAAATTACCTCAATTCCAGAGCCAATTGCTATGCTCCCCGTTAGTTCCTCTATGGCACAAGCGATTGGTTATGATGCAGATAGCCAAACTTTACAGATAGAATTTGCCAGTGGCGCTGTTTATCAATATGCTGATGTAGAAGAGGAAACTTGGGAATCTTTGCGGGACGCTGACTCTACTGGAAAGTTTTTCAACTCTGAGATTAAAAGCCGTTATTCCAGCGAGCGGGTAGACTAATTAGGCCAAAATAGGGTGTTTCGGAGACGCGAACTCTTATTAGATCGATCTATAAGGAAACTCTGGCGCACCCTATAAGCTCATTCAAGCGTGCTAGTTGCCTAAGTCTCTGCTTTCGATCCGCCCTAGTGCGGTAAAGTTAGATTTATGGATGATGATGACTACCTAAGCGCAATTAATACTGACGCTGAACTCGAAAGCCCTTTGGATCGTTTGGAGGAATCGGAACCCCCGCAGCCAGATCCAGAGGAAATGCTGCCTTTGCTGGAATCTCCAGAAGCCCAGCAGCGCATGATCGCAGCGAGGGCGTTTTGCGAACTCCAAGACGCTCGCGCTATACCCCATTTAATTCGCCTATTGCGAGATGGCTGTCCTTTAGTGCGGGTGAGTGCGGCTTATGCCTTGGGGCGCAACCCCAGCCGGGATGCGGTGGAAGCGCTGATCGACCAACTCAACCGTGATTGGAACGGTTATGTCCGCAAAGGCGTGGTTTGGGCCTTGGGAAATTGTCGCGATCGCCGCTCCTTAGCTCCCCTGATTGATGCCCTGAAAACTGATATTTCGGCTGTACGGTTGTGGGCGGCTAGTTCCCTCGGTCAGATGGCGACTGTCGGTTATGATGTAGCGATCGGTGCTGTTCCTCCCTTAATTGAAGCTTTGCGGCGAGACTCTGTAGCGGCGGTGCGGAGTAATTGTGCTTGGGCGATCGGTCAACTGTGCCGGGAATTGCCAAATAATGTGGTTTATGCTGGCGCGATCGATGGTTTGATTGAAGCTTTAGAAGAAGACCAAGATTTTAGCGTGCAAGAAGATGCCAAGTCATCGCTGTTGCGAGTTGGCGATCCGCGCGGGTTACAAATCATTGAAGATTTAGAAATGGATGGCTTGCTGTAGGTATTTGGCGATAGTTTTTACTCCATAAAATCAGGTTCTTTCAGCACAAATAAGTCATAAAGTTACGATACAAATTCATATCATTTTATGAAATGGGATACAACCATTTGCGAAATAATTGTGTGAGGCGGGGCATAATTAAATAGGTGAGCAGGATAACAGTGAGACCTGTGACGATCAGAGTTTTGAGCAATGCAGGAAGTCCGGCTAGTAGCGGTACCAGCAAACGATTGAGAATAGA
The DNA here is from genome assembly GCF_000332155.1 of Kamptonema formosum PCC 6407. Taxonomy (GTDB): domain Bacteria; phylum Cyanobacteriota; class Cyanobacteriia; order Cyanobacteriales; family Microcoleaceae; genus Kamptonema; species Kamptonema formosum. The sequence continues at coordinate 1,016,619 of NZ_KB235903.1, forward strand.
AATCGTAAAAAACACTCCCAACCATGTCACTAAAGCCATTTTGTAGCGAGGGGGTGGAGCCTTCATCGACCTGTTAGGGAGCGTAAACCAAGTTTCTAATCCGGTCAGGGTTTGAATATCTTCTGGCTTTTCAATCAACGGTTGCAATTGCTCAATCCATTTTCGGCGAACATCCGATTCTAGCCAAGTTTTGAGATTGTCGTAACAATCGAACTTGAGAATCACCACGTACTCAGGATGAGCGTGATGCTGTGGTCGAATAGTGCTTACACCCAGATGTCCCTTGAATTTTCGTGCATCAGCGGCGATGCCATGAAACCATGCTTCGTAACCTTGCTCGCGCCCCGGTTTCACTACATGAGAGATGATAGCGGTGACTAGATAGTTTTCTTCACTTATATCGATCGCCAACGGTTCTTCGTACATAAAATTTAAAGACTTGCAATCATTGACTAAGAACGATTAAAAACACACTCTACATAATTTACAACGAAGTAGTTGTCACCGCTACGTTTCAAGTACAGGACTTATTAATGGATGATTTTCCTGCTCTCATCCTACCTTTTTCTGTTCCCAGTTTGCTTGCTGTTTAACTTTTTCTCTCCCGCTCAGTGACAAAAGAGGGATTACTTTGCACGCGATCGCTCAATTAATTGTTGTAACCTCGGATCGAGGTCAGCGATCGCTCCCAAGTTGAGACAAAAAACATTCTCAAGGGTAGCGCGTAACTCTGTAACCGTTGAAAGGACGCGATGTTCGGTTCTACCGTCCAAATAATGCACAGTAAACTGATTATTCCACAAGGCATAACGACAAGTTGAATCCGGTTTTGCAGCCATCAAGTTAGTAACAAAAATCGAGCCGGGATGAGTTGAAACATACCAATTACTCACCTCATAATCGGGTAATTCTTGCTCGTAAAGATCGAATCTATAAAGGGATTTCCACTCCTGCTTGATATATGCTTGCATGACGTAGCTGCGCTCCGTTGCCATCAATCGAAATGATTCATGGGATGTAGCTTGTTCAATATCCGGGGTCAAAGCAAGCGGCGTGGTGAGCGTTAATCCTCCGAATCCCACATCTGCAATGTATGGCTCTCCATCAATATTGACCAACAGCACCATATGACTGCGAGGTGCGATCGTCCCTTCTGGCAAATTCCACAGCACGCGGGCTGCTAGATTCTTTACCTGAAAGCCAAGAGCAAGCAAAACAGCCCGCAACAGTGAATTTTGCTCAAAACAATAGCCGCCCCGTCCCTCATTGATTAGTTTTTGTTGCAAGGAGGCTAAATCCAGCAAAACAGGTTGTTTCAAAAGTGAATTGAGGTTTTCAAAGGCGATCGTTTGGGAATGTCTTTGATGAATTGCCTGTAACGTTGTCAGCTTGGGCGAGCAGTCGCCACTATAGCCAATTCGCTGAAAATAGGCATCAAGGTCGATTTCAGTCAGTCGTTGTTGCAATTGCATATTTTATTACGCTCGGAGTCAATACTGAGTTTCTTCATAGGGAATAATTAATCATTATGTATCCAACGTTCCAAAAGGTTTAGCATCGGAGAAATCATAGATTTCGATAGCTCCTTCACGTCGAATCATCCGCTTCCCCAGACGCGGAAACTCTGCAATTTCTACATCCAGATTTTCGCCTCCTGTTAAATACACCAAATCCTCATCCCCGATATTTCTAAGATGATGAGCAACCGAAGGTGTGGGAAATCCCATAAAATCTCCTGGGTTAACTTCAAATTCTTCTTCACCAATCTCTGCAACGCCGTACCCCGATAGAATGTAAATCCATTCTTCCTCGCGATGGTGAGAATGATAGATGAAAGATTCTTTGCCAGGTGGAACTCTGATAAAATTGACTCCTGTACGTTTTAGGCCAACAGCTTTTCCTAACTGAGTTCCCGATAGTTCAGAATTGGCATTCCAGGGGTGGGAAAAGGGTTGCAGATTCGCAGCAATCTGTTCGGCGCGTAAAAGCAATGGGTGTCGATCTACCATAGGGTCATCCTCCAAAAACTAACTGTTCCAGTCAACTCGCAAGCTGGTATGTACCACCCGGTTTTAATGCCTGTTGGTAGGCTAGGCGAGAATGGATGCGATCGCAAAACTCTATTAGCCTTGGACGACTGGCATCCAATCCGCCTCGTGCAACCGCTACCTCGATAGGAAAGCTCATCTGAATATCAGCATTTGATCTAAATATATACATTTTAGGGGAAACGATTTATATCTAACTATCTGATTCCTGTGCTAATGTCAAAATCCCAGGCGATCGCTGCTATCTTTGCTCCTAGCTAATCTCAATGACTTCTAGTTCTGAATAATCCTGCTACCAGCAAAACAATTCCTGTGAGGAAAAGGTAGACACTTTGAAGGAGAAAGCGATCGGCAGCAATTCGTCTATAGGTGTTGGTGATTGTCACATCAATACCGCCTCTGCCAAGTTTGCCAAAAAATGTACTGAGACTACTTTCAACTTGGGAAGGAAGAAAGGAGATGCTGATAAAAGCGATCGCCATCAGTGCGATACCAACGCCTATTAAGCTCAAATTAGAAGAAAAACGTCGCCACATACTCCAATTAATTTTTGATGATATTAAAGTAATTCGATGTTTTAAATTTTATCAACCAAAGCAACTTTGTCAAAGCTGGAAGATGAATCGATCCTTTGGGATTCACTTACGTTCCTAATTTTGCGACAAAAGGCGCTACAGCGACAGTGCGGTTTTTGCCTTCAGGCGATCGCACCACCAATATCTCCAGACTTGCTACTCTAGATAATAATTAGACAAAAGCAGTCCTAAGCAATTATGAGCAGTACAGTTACATCCCCCCAACCTAACCTCAACCAGCAGCGGCCACTCTCAACAGCATCCCCCGACACATCCACATCCCTGCTCGGTGACTTCATTCAAGAAACACTAGCCTTAACCCGGCGACTGTTCATTCAGTTACAGCGGCGGCCCTCAACGCTAATTGCAGGTATTATTCAGCCCTTGATGTGGTTAGTATTGTTCGGAGCCCTATTTCAAAATGCACCCGCTGGCTTATTTGGCGAAAGTCAGAATTACGGGCAATTTCTCGGTGCAGGCGTAATCGTCTTCACCGCCTTTGCTGGTGCCCTAAATGCTGGTTTACCAGTGATGTTTGACCGCGAATTTGGCTTCCTCAACCGTTTATTAGTTGCGCCTCTAGCTTCTAGGTTTTCAATTGTTTTAGCCTCAGCGATCTTCATCGTTACCCTCAGCTTCATCCAAACCGGGGCAATTGTAGCAGCGGGTGCATTTTTGGGCGCGGGACTACCAGGATTCGCAGGATTAATGGCGATCGCATTGATTATTTTCCTCTTAGTCTTAGGCGTGACAGGCATCAGCTTAGGCTTAACCTTCGCTTTACCTGGCCACGTCGAACTCATCGCCGTAATCTTTGTCACCAATTTGCCTTTATTATTTGCCAGTACAGCCCTCGCACCGCTGTCCTTCATGCCTCACTGGTTGCAAGTTGTCGTCACCCTTAACCCTCTAAGTTATGCGATCGAACCCATTCGCTACCTGTATCTTCACAGCAATTGGTCATTAGCTAGTGTAGTTATGCAAGCACCTTGGGGCGATGTTACTTTTGGCGGTGCATTGTTAGTATTGCTAGCTTTTGATGTTGTGGCGCTATTAGGAATTCAGCCCTTATTGCGTCGTCGCTTTGCGTAATCACAACTTATAGCAACCGCTGAAAGCGGTTGCTATATTTTTAATTCTTAATTCCCGTCGCTGCAATACCTCGAATAAACTGTTTTTGACCGATTAAAAATAACACCACCACAGGCAAAGTGGCAATAACAACCGCTGCCATTAATAAAGGCCAACTGCTGGTAAACTGTTCCTGAAACTCAGCCAAAACTAATTGCACAGTCCTTAACTCCGGCCTCGTCGTAAACACCAACGGCTTAAACAAATCGTTCCACTCGCCGATAAAAGCAAACAAAAATAGCGTCACCAAAGCGGGACGCGCCAAAGGTAACATCACCAACCACAAAACTTGCCAGCGATTTGCCCCATCCAAAGCCGCCGCCTCCTCCAACTCCACCGGAATCGAGCTAAAATACTGGCGCATCAAGAAAATCCCAAATCCACTCGCCGCCGTCGGTAAAATCAGAGCCCCGTAAGTATTGAGTAGGTGGCCCCACTTCAAAACCAGGAAGATAGGAATCGCCAATAGCTGAAACGGAATCACCAGCGTTGCCAAAACCACCAAAAGCAAAGCCCCACGCCCTCGGAACTGCAACCGGGCTAAAGCGTAACCAGCTAAAGCCGACGTAACCACCTGACACCCTGTCACCGCCAGTGCCACTAAAGTAGAATTAATAAAAGCCAGTAAAAAGTTTCCCCTACGCCAAGCTTCAAGATAATTAGCTAGAGTTAGATCAGTTGCTTTGATAGAAACTGGGGTGAATGATGTAACAACTACAACAGCAAGGGGGATCAGCACCACAGCGGCCCCAACCAACAAAAAAAACCAAATGAGCATTTCTCCTGCCCTGGATGTCTGAAATTGTTTAGCCATAAATGCTCTAAGTGAGGTAGAATGCCGATTTTTTCACGCTTTGAGCCTCTGTAGCTTCGCGGAGTCCAACAAAACTGGTAAATTGTTCGTTTAAATAGGTAAAGTAAACTATAAGCTAAGTTAAGTAAAATAACTTTACCTTTGACCCCAGTTCCAAAGCTCTATTTAAGTATTTACTCTTTTGTGATGAGGAGACGACAGACCTATGCAGCAGCTTGAGGCCAGCCCAGCAATCGACTTTGAAACGGCAACCTACAAAGATGCCTACAGCCGGATTAACGCCATTGTGATCGAAGGCGAACAGGAGGCTTATGACAACTACATCAGACTGGGCGAAATGCTGCCTGACCAAAAGGATGTGCTGATTGCGTTGTCTAAGATGGAAAACCGACACATGAAAGGGTTCCAAGCTTGCGGCCGCAATCTTAAGGTAACGCCAGACATGGAATTTGCCAAGGATTTCTTTGCGGCACTGCACAGCAATTTCCAAGAAGCAGCGGCAGCAGGTAAGGTGGTGACTTGTTTGGTGATTCAAGCGCTGATTATCGAGTGCTTCGCGATCGCAGCTTACAATATTTACATCCCCGTTGCCGATGACTTCGCTCGAAAAATCACCGAAGGGGTAGTTAAAGATGAGTACAACCACCTCAACTTTGGCGAAGAATGGCTCAAAGCCCACTTTGAGGAATCCAAAGCTGAAGTCGATACAGCTAACCGCCAAAACTTACCCATAGTCTGGCGAATGCTCAACCAAGTTGAAGACGATGCCCGCGTTTTGGGCATGGAAAAAGATGCCTTAGTTGAGGATTTTATGATAGCCTACGGCGAAGCCCTCAGCAATATTGGCTTTACCACTCGCGACATTATGCGGATGTCCGCCTACGGTCTTACCGCTGCATAAAAATGGCTAATTGCTAATGGCTGATAGCTAAAAGCTAAAAGCTAAAAGCTAAAGGCTAATAGGGAAGAAAGAGTTTTGAGTTAAAGATTTAATTTCCTAACTCATAAGTACCAAATTAGCAATTAGCAATTAGCAATTAGCAATTAGCAATTAGCAATTAGCAATTAGCAATTAGCAATTAGCAATTAGCAATTCCACCTAACAACAGAAAACTGACTTTTTATTTAATGTTTGGTTTAATTGGTCACTTAAGTAGCTTAGAACACGCCCAATCAGTCGCAAAAGAGTTGGGCTATCCAGAATACGCGGATCAGGGGCTTGACTTTTGGTGCAGCGCTCCTCCTCAAATCGTTGATGATATCACTGTAACTAGCATCACAGGTCAAAAAATAGAGGGTCGCTATGTAGAATCTTGCTTTCTACCAGAAATGCTGGCCAATCGCCGAATTAAGGCAGCTACGCGGAAAATACTCAACGCGATGGTTCACGCTCAAAAGCACGGCATCAATATTACAGCTTTAGGTGGATTTTCTTCGATTATCTTTGAAAATTTCAACTTGCAGCAGATTCAGCAAATTAGGAATATTAAGTTGGAGTTTGAACGCTTCACTACTGGTAATACCCATACTGCTTATATTATCTGTCGCCAAGTAGAAGAAGCCGCGCCTAAGTTGGGAATAGATTTGTCTCAGGCTACTGTGGCAGTTTGCGGGGCGACTGGTGATATTGGTAGTGCAGTTTGTCGCTGGCTGAATAACCGGACAAATGTTAAAGAATTGTTGCTAATTGCTCGCGAACGCGAACGCTTGCAAGCCTTAGAATCGGAATTAGGGCGCGGCAAAATAATGGATTTAGAGGAAGCTCTACCTCTAGCGGATATTATAGTTTGGGTAGCGAGTATGCCCAAGGGAGTTGAAATTAATCCCAAAGAATTAAAGCAACCTTGTCTGATGATTGATGGCGGCTATCCTAAAAATTTAGCAAGTAAAGTTCAACATCCGGGAGTTTATGTACTTCAGGGTGGGATAGTGGAACATTCTCTAGATATTGACTGGAAAATTATGAAAATAGTCAGTATGGATGTGCCAGCTCGTCAGTTGTTTGCTTGTTTTGCTGAATCCATGTTGCTGGAGTTTGAAAAGTGGTACACGAACTTTTCTTGGGGACGAAATCAGATCACTATTGAAAAGATGGAGATGATCGGGAAAGTTTCTCTAAAACACGGATTTAGACCCCTGTTATTGTTTTAGTTAACAGTTGATAGTTAACTATTATCCGTGCAGTTCTTGATGATCATTACCTCCATAATTTTTTGACCGATTTCGTCTTTAAGTTCTAATGCTTCCCAGAGTTCAACTAGCAAGTCTTGTTCCTCTTGGGTAAAAACTCCATCGGCTAAAACTAGATCGGCGGCGATGGCAAAAGCTGTTTGTCGTAACTTAGGTGTTAGCCCGTTTTTGGCAGCGATGAATACATCGGACGGTCTGTACTTATTTACCAAGCCTAAAACTTTCTTAAAAAGCTCTTGGAATTCTTCGCGGGAATAAGAACTGAAAAGGCGGACGTGATTAGCACCAAGTGTCTGCTTTTCTTCTTGGGCCATTTTGCCATCGGCACTGACGGCTAATATGGAAATAGCCATTAGTGCTTCGGGTGCAGTTAGTTCGATGCCACTTGCTTTACTGTTCGCAGTTCTGAAGAAGTCAGAAGATTTTGCGTTTTTTTGACTTTGGTAGGACATAATTAGTGTTAGTAAAAATTTCTTTGCTGTCGAGTTTACAGAGATTTCCCGCACAAAGCAATTCCCTAACCGGGGGTGAATAGCTGCGATCGCGCCTCAAAAGAGGTTAAGTAGATTTGAAACTTTCGCTCTTCACACCTGACAGGGTAGGATCGATCCAGACTAAATCCAAATTTTATCGAAATTCCTAGTGTGCCCAACGCTGACCGTAAACCCCTCCTATTAGAATTTGAAAAGCCCCTGGCGGAACTGGAAACCCGGATTAACCAGATTCGCCAACTAGCTGACGAAAATGGTGTAGATGTCTCCGAGGACATTCGCCAGTTGGAAGCACGATCGGCCCAACTTCGTCAAGAGATTTTTACCGGCTTGTCGCCGATACAACGGCTGCAACTGGCTCGTCACCCCCGTCGCCCTAGTACCCTAGATTATATTCAGGCAATTAGCGACGACTGGCTGGAGCTACACGGCGATCGCGGCGGCTCAGACGACCCCGCCCTCGTTGGTGGTGTGGCCCGCCTTGACGGACGACCTGTAGTGATTATTGGTCATCAAAAAGGTCGCGATACTAAAGATAATGTCGCCCGTAACTTCGGTATGGCTTCCCCTGGTGGCTACCGCAAAGCTATGCGCCTGATGGAACATGGCAATCGCTTTGGAATGCCAATTTTGACCTTTATCGATACTCCCGGCGCTTTACCTAGCGTTGAGGCAGAAAAACTTGGCCCTGGAGAGGCGATCGCCTACAATCTCCGGGAAATGTTCAGCCTCGATGTTCCGATTATCTGCACTGTCATCGGCGAAGGTGGCTCTGGCGGCGCTTTAGGTATTGGTGTCGGCGATCGGCTATTGATGTTAGAACATTCTGTTTACACGGTGGCAACCCCCGAAGCTTGCGCCGCCATCCTCTGGAAAGACGCAGGCAAAGCTAACTTGGCAGCAGAAGCCTTAAAAATTACTGCCGCAGACTTAAAAAATCTGGGTATCCTTGATGAGATCGTACCCGAGCCCAACGGCGGCGCTCACGCTCATCCCCTTAAGGCTGCTGAAATTTTGAAACAATCTTTGTTACAGAACTTAACCGAACTGACCCAGCTCACCGGCCAGCAGCGTCGCGAACTCCGATATCAAAAATTCCGTAAAATCGGTGTATTCACTGAAATTGGAGTTTAATTTTCCTTGGAAACCAGAATAGCCTGCCAGCAGTGCTATAATTTCTCAGAAGACACGGACTTAACAATTCTTCATGTAAATCTCATAATTCCCGGTTTTTAAGTGTGTATTGTCGGCAGCTTTCTATTATGCCTAAGAAAGCTGCCTGGCTCAAAGGACGTGCCCCACAAAATATCGGCAAATTTGATGAATCATCCAACAACAAAGCAGGCTCTAATTACCGGAGCCAGCAGTGGTATTGGCAAAGCGACGGCTTTAGCCTTTGCAAAAGCAGGCATAAACGTGGCTTTGGTAAGCCGAACGCCCGAAAAATTAGAGGCAGTAGCTTTAGCTGCTAGGCTTGCGGGGGTGAAAGCAGAAGCATATCCCTTGGACTTAGCTGCACTAGAGCAGGTGCGAACAGGTATCAGTGCGATCGCCTCGGAATTCGGCCCCATCGATATCCTGGTGAATAATGCTGGCATGGGCTATACAGGCTCTCTCGCGGCAATATCCTTAGCAGACTGGCAACGAGTTCAAGACCTCAATGTTACCAGCGTCTTGCAGTGCATTCAAGGGATCTTACCAGGAATGCGCGATCGCGGTGGCACAATCGTCAACGTCGTCTCCATAGCTGGGAGCCAAGTATTTCCTAACTGGGGAGCCTACTGCGCTAGCAAATTCGCTCTGTTGGCTCTCTCCAAAACCCTAGCAATGGAAGAACGCGGACGCGGAATTCGCGTCACAGCAATTTGTCCGGGTTCCGTCAATACTCCCATCTGGGATACAGAAACAGTTCAAGCCGACTTCGATCGCACTGCCATGTTAACCCCAGAAGTTGTTGCCGAGTCAATTCTCTATACAGTCCAGTTACCCGCTGGCGCAGTAATTGAAGAATTAACCTTAATGTCCAACGCTGGAGTCTTCTAAAAAATTAAAAATTAAAGATGAAAAATTAAAAATTAATTAAGGCTGTAAAATTTTTAATTTTTAATTTTTAATTTTTAATTGTTTTGTCCTTTACCCTCACACAAACTACTTATGACTATCGCACCTCCTAACGCTTTTAATGGCTCTAATTCCCCCTCAACCAACAGCGCAAAACTATCCGAAACCACAAGCGACGTGCCTCGGATCTCTACCCGACCAGACCGCAATTCCTTAAACGGTCAAGAACCCAATCTGCCCGTACCATCAGAAGTAAGTAGCGACGAAATGATGGCCGCCGTGCGGACAATGCTGCTGGGAGTTGGAGAAGATCCCGAACGTGAAGGCTTACTGAAAACTCCTAAACGAGTAGCAGAAGCAATGAAATTTCTCACTAGCGGTTATAGCCAATCCCTAGAAGAACTTCTTAACGGTGCGATCTTTGATGAAGGTCATAACGAGATGGTATTAGTTCGCGACATTAGTGTATTTAGCCTTTGCGAACACCATATGCTACCCTTTATGGGCAAAGCTCACGTCGCCTACATTCCTAATCAGAAAGTAGTAGGACTTAGCAAATTAGCCCGGATTGTAGAGATGTATGCCCGTCGCTTACAAGTGCAGGAAAGACTGACCCGCCAAATTGCCGAAGCAGTGCAGACAATTTTGGAACCGAAGGGAGTAGCTGTAGTCTTGGAAGCTAGTCATATGTGTATGGTGATGCGCGGCGTACAAAAACCTGGTTCTTGGACTGTTACCAGTGCTATGCTGGGTGAATTCCAAGACGAACAAAAAACTCGCGAAGAATTCCTGAATTTGATTCGCCATCAACCAGCATTCTTTTAATTGTTAGTTGTTGGTTGTTAATTGTTAGTGGTTAGTGGTTGATTATTCGTTATTAGTTAGTTATATTTTTGGGCTAACTACGAATTCCTAACTACTAACTACTAAGGTCAATAACCTAAACAATCTAAAAGCTCATTTGTTATCTTTATTACTTGGCGGTTGAAACCGCTACTACACAAACAAAGTCCGCCTACGCGGACTAAAGAGTAAAGGGGTATTGAAGCCTAATTTGGTATGACAACTAACAACTAACAACCAACAATTAACCACTAACCACTAACAATTAACAAAATTAATATGGCTCAAGCAATAAAATTTGGTACTGATGGATGGCGTGGGGTAATTGCTGACGATTTCACCTTTGAGCGAGTGGCAATAGTGGCTCCGATCGCAGTGCAAATCTTAGCACAGGTTTATGGCGATACTACCACCAATAACAGGATGGCGATCGTTGGTCACGATCGCCGTTTTTTGGCTGAAGAATTTGCCCTCAAAGCTGCTGAAAGCATCCAAGCCGCAGGGTTTGATGTGCTGCTGACGGATACTTATGCTCCTACTCCTGCTTTTAGTTTAGCCGCTTATCAGCAGAAAGCCCTGGGCGCAATTGTGATGACGGCTAGCCATAATCCCGGTAAGTATTTGGGGTTAAAAGTCAAGGGGGGATTTGGGGGTTCGGTTTCTCCGGAAGTGACTGAGCAGATTGAGGCTAGGTTAGCAGATCCGGCGATCGCATCCCCAACTTTAGGAAAATTAGAAAGGTTCAATCCTTGGCCGAGTTACTGCGAAACTTTGCGGGGGATGGTGAATATTGATGGGATTCGGGAGGCGGTTTCCTCTGGTAAACTCACAGTATTTGTCGATGTCATGCACGGTGCGGCGGCGGGGGGATTGGCTCAAATCTTGGAAGTGCCAGTTAGAGAAATTAATGGCGATCGCGATCCTTTATTCGGTGGCGGCGCACCGGAACCTTTACCCCGTTACCTTTCCGAGTTATTCCGCGTCATACGCACTCACCAACGCGCTGAAGGTGGTTTGGCCATTGGTTTTGTCTTTGATGGCGATAGCGATCGCATCGCTGCTGTTGATGGCAATGGCAACTTTTTGAGTTCTCAAATCTTGATTCCGATATTAATAGAACATCTGGCTAAGCGGCGAGGATTTACTGGCGAAGTCGTTAAAACAGTCAGCGGTTCCGATTTATTTCCCAAGATAGCTAATTTGTACAATTTGCCTCTATTTGAGACACCCATAGGTTACAAATATATTGCCGATCGGATGTTAACAACTCAGGTTTTAGTTGGTGGCGAAGAGTCGGGAGGAATTGGTTATGGAACTCACATTCCAGAGCGCGATGCTTTGCTTTCTGCGTTATATTTGCTAGAAGCTGTGGTACAATCTGGAGAAGATTTGAGCGATATTTACCGCCGTTTGCAACAAGAAACTGGGTTTCATTCAGTTTACGATCGCATAGATTTACCCCTGGCGAGTATGGAAGTGCGATCGCGCCTTTTAGAACAATTGCAAAATCAGCCGTTAACGGAAATTGCTGGTCAGGCTGTGGTAGATTGCAATACGGTTGATGGTTATAAATTTCGCTTAGCTGATGGTAGATGGTTGTTAATTCGTTTTAGCGGTACTGAACCCGTTTTACGGCTTTATTGCGAAGCAGCTACCTTAGAGCAAGTGCATGAAACTTTAAATTGGGCCAAGAATTGGGCAAATCAATTCTAGTCGCAGGAAGAGGGCCTCAAAATAGGGAAGACTTCGGCGTGAGCGCTCAGTCGAACGCTGTCACCAGCCGCAAAGTAGCACTTTAAACCCTTATCAGTTAAGGCGTTGCGGGTTTATATTGCACTTTTTTACACTGATAGCCGATTCCAAGCTTATGAAGTACAGCAAGATTTAATTTCTCTAGTTGATATGCTGACTTGAGTGTAATCTATATACTTGGAATCGGCTGTCTCTCAGCTTAATGCCTATACCTACATAAACATTTCTACAAAAGAAGGAAAGTATTTATACAATTCTGCATACAATTTAATATCCTTAAGAGGGATACAAATTCGCTCCACACCATTACAATCATGTGTAGGCATTAGGCTATCTAAATACTGAGTTTCCTTAAGTGTAAGATTTGGTACTTTTATTTCATAAGGTTTATTTAATTCTGTTATATTGAAATTATTATTAAACTTACATTGCTCTACCAGATTACAGTAGCTCTGTTCAAAAAGGAGCCATCCAACTGTTAACATACGAGCGCCGTCAGCATAGCGAAAATCAAAAATTTGCTTATAATTAAGCTTTTGATATTCTGAACGTGCTGAGTTGGCGTTACTAACACTTTGTTTCAGTTGATTATTAATTATTCTATTATACAGATCCGCTAGTTTTTTTCCAGTAAGATTAATCGGCTCTAGATCGGGGGGGATTTTTTCTTTAGGAATGTTTGCCTGTAACTTATCTTCTCTAAACTTGTCTATCTTTGCTCTATTCCAACCTTCCTCTGGGGGTTTTTCTGGCTCTGCACTGACTGTAACAATTAAAACACTTCCAGATGCTAATTTGGTTGTAAGAGTATCAATATCATCTAAGATTGTTTTCTCTAATGGGCTATCATAATCAAGCCATACAATTGATTTCTTACTCCATTCAAGTGTAGGCAGAACTTCGTAAGAATTTCCGTATTTGATTTCAATGCACCCAAAAGGTTTATTATATTCAAAACGCTCTTTTGCCTGCGAATCTTTTTCTATACTTATCATATCCTCAATATGTAAAGACTTGTGAAAAAGAATGAAGTCACTAAAGTAAGTGGAGCCAAAACCTACATATCTATAAGTTGTAAGTTCTCCGAAAGGACTTAAGCATCGGAGAGAATCACAAATTATCTTTCTTTCAACCGCTTTTGCAGGACGAATACGGTAATTAATTTTTGAATAGCTTCCAGCCATCATCCTTATCCTTCATTCTTTAAATAGTAGTCAAAGGTTTTTTCTCCAACCTCTTTGTTTGAGGAAACATCTAATAGTTTTTTTACTAGATTAATTTCTTCAATTGGCTTATTATATTGTATATTCCCACGGATCTTACGAGGAGGAATTGCTGATTGATCGGGGGTTTGAAATGTTGTACTTGTATCTGCTTCAAATACATAGTCAAGTGAAGTTTCCTCATACGCTTGCTCAAGTAAACTTTCAGGTATCTCACTACGCTCTACACGGCTTTTTTCATCTGCCATTTTTCTCAAAAATGTGAGAACGGGAGCCGTTAGTTGATATATTTCTTGTTTAATAGATTTGTAGATTGGTGAATCGTAATCAATCCCTGTTTTTGTCGTCGTCCAAGGCAAATAAGCAGCATCATCAGACTCAAAGAAAGCATAGCCTCTAAAAAATGCAAAATCAGCATGATATTTTGGGAATCCATTTTTTGTACCCCAGCCCGTTATTTCAGTTTGGTCAGCTTCAAGAACCATGCGGTCATTGCAAAAGACATACCATCCGCCTTCATTTAGATCTCTTTCTGATACACCTGCATACAATCTAACTCGCACTGGTTTATCTATTTCACGACTTCCAAAATACTTATATTCCTTTTCAAGTTTTGCAACTTTTATCTTGTCAGAAGTACGAAAATTAAGTGGATATGGAGCGATTTTCGACTCATTTATACTAATATTTAAACCCTTTTTTATTTTTAATGAATATGCAATTGTTAATTCTTGCTTTAATTGTGACACAAAGTTTTCTAATCCTAAGTCCTCTGCCACACTTTCATGCAATTCTTCAATTAATATTCTAGTTCCAATCTCACAGGCTTCGTATTCACCACCTTCTTGAACTTCGCCTTGAAATTCAAATGTCCATTCTTTTTTGTTTTTCCACTCCTCTACATCTTCCGAAACTATAAATTTCGAGCTAGATGTAGTTGATTCAACTGTAAATTTTTTTCCTATCTTAAAAAAAGCTCGTTTCATCCCAATTCCGAATCTTCCAATTGATTTTGGTGTTACTGCGGCATCATTGGCTCTTCCAAATTTAAAAGCATACTCCTCTGCCTCCTTTACCGTTATTCCACCACAATTATCTTCGATTTGAAAGTATTCTTGGTTAGCTAAAATTTTTATCCAAAGCCCTTCATAATTCTCATTGCTCTGTAAATGAGTTGCGCCATCTACTGAGTTATCCACAAGATCGATAATTGCACGAATAAGTGGTATATCTCGAACCAACATATATATGAATAAATCTTTAGTTGGTTCAGCCTGAATCACCCGTTGATTACCATTCATTGGATTTCACTTTTTTTATGATAAGAGCTACTTTGTGTCGGGTGACAGCGTTCGACTGAGCGCTCAGGCAGAAGTCTTCGCTATTTTTAGGTCAAGAAGGAAGAAGTATTTAGTTATCTATACGTAACGCCGCCCTTGCTTGCAGTGTCCTAATAGCCCAGAGGGCGGCGTTACAGATATCTGTCTTAATCACTTTGGCAGTTGTTATATAAGCCCTAGTTGAATTAAGTCCTTCTACTTAACAACCAACAACCAAGAACTTAAAATCCCATTGCCCCAGCTACAGCCTCTATTGTCGGTGCGATTCCCTTCTTAAAGTGGTTTTTGCTGTAAGTAATTGCCGTGTCAGGATCTTTAAGTCCATTTCCAGTTAGTACGCAAACGACAGTTGCTTCACTAGGAACCTGATCTTTCACCTTCAGTAAACCAGCTACGGATGCTGCACTTGCGGGTTCGCAGAAAATACCTTCTAAAGATGCCAACAAGTTATATGCTTCCAAAATTTCTGTGTCAGTCACAGAGTTAAAACTGCCGCGACTGGCTTCTTGGGCAGCGATCGCTTGTTTCCAACTAGCGGGGTGGCCGATCCGAATTGCGGTTGCGATCGTTTCAGGATGTTCTACGGGTTGGCCAGTCACCAGTGGCGCAGCGCCAGCAGCTTGAAATCCCATCATCCGAGGGAGGCGATCGCACTTTCCCAACTGATGATATTGACAAAAACCCATCCAGTAGGCAGTAATATTGCCGGCATTACCCACCGGAATACACAGCCAGTCAGGGGCATTTCCCAAAGCATCCACAACTTCAAAAGCCCCAGTTTTCTGACCTTCCAAGCGATAAGGATTGACTGAATTTACTAAAGTCACTGGATAATGCTCCGCTATATCGCGGACAATTTCTAGCGCCTGGTCAAAATTACCCTTAATGGATAAAACTTCCGCCCCATAAAGCAAAGCTTGGGCCAACTTACCCAAGGCCACATAACCTTCAGGGATCAACACAAAAGCCCCCATCCCGCCCCTAGAAGCATAGGCTGCTGCTGAGGCTGAGGTATTACCCGTGCTTGCACAGATCACCGCTTTTGCGCCTTCCTCCTTCGCCTTGGAAATCGCCATCGTCATCCCTCGGTCTTTAAAACTACCCGTAGGGTTGAGGCCGTCGTATTTGACTAAAACTTGTACGCCTCGGCCCACCATTGCGGCGATCGCTGGAACTGGAATCAGCGGAGTATTGCCCTCATACAGCGTCACCGTCGGGGTGTTTTCCGTCACCGGCAGATAGGGGCGATAAGCTTCTATGAGGCCATGCCAACCAGAGCGTCTGGGTTTCGCGTCCGGGGTAGGAGAATAAGTAGCAGAAAGAATAGATGTCACGATTTCAAATATTTTTAGGCTAAGCCTTGGATTTACATAAATTTTAACTCGATCGGTTAATTTGATGTTTAATGCAAGGAGTTGCAGGTTAAAATATCTTAACGGTGTGAGTAAGTACAAATGACTAGCCAACTACTAATGTCAAATCGTTCAGCAACCATTTCCCGGAGCCAAAGTACAGGTAGCGACCCTCAAATGGTGACTATGCAAGCGTTATCGACCAATTCTGTCCACAGCCAGGTCTCAATGAAATCAATTTACCAAGCGGATCAGCAAGTAAAATTCCTGCACCTACAAGCGGAAGTAGAAACCTTGCTACTCGAACTCCAAACCCTTAAGCAGCATCGCTTATCGGCATCAACCCAAGATGCTAACAGCCTCCGCGATGCCGCCCACGACAGCAACTAACATTAAAAAAACTCACCTTAAGTGTTCCGCCACTATGGTATAAAAGGTAAAGTTTTGCTAAGCGCAGTGTTGATTTTAACCACAAGCGCTAGCAATTTACCAGCGCGGCGCACTTCTTAGCCTTTGCTAAAACGCCCTGGCGATCGCAACGTCTGTCTGCTGCGGAATTATAGCTGGCTAAATTTTCCTCTTGTTAATTTTGTTACAAATTTCTACTGGGATACGGAGAAACTAAACCGATTTTATGACAGCATCGATCGCAAAACCTCGTAATTTGGCATCTACTGCCGCCGCAACAGACTTGCGCCTCAAAGATATTCTCAAAACTCTGCCGCGCGAAGTTTTTACTAAAAATCCACAAAAAGCTTGGACAAAAGTAGTTATTAATGTTGCTTTAGTCGGCTTAGGTTATTGGCTACTAGCAATATCACCTTGGTATCTATTGCCTTTGGTCTGGATTTTTACCGGTACAGCGTTGACCGGTTTTTTTGTGATTGGCCACGACTGCGGTCATCGGTCATTTGCTAAGCGTCGCTGGGTAAATGATTTAGTTGGCCATTTAACATTTTTGCCTTTAATTTACCCGTTTCATGCTTGGCGGTTACTGCACAATCACCACCACAAGCATACGAATAAAATAGGCGAAGATAATGCTTGGCATCCTTGGCCCGCAGAGGAATATGCAAATGCTAGTAAACCTTTGCAATTCTTTTATCGGCTAATTATGGGGCCGTTATGGTGGATTGGGTCAATCCCTCACTGGGCAAAATTGCATTTTGATTGGTCGCAGTTTCAGGGTAAACAGCGGGAACAAGTGCGGTTTTCAGTTTTGGTAGTATTGATTGGTGCTGCGATCGGATTTCCTACTTTGATTGCTACAACTGGTATTTGGGGATTTGTTAATTTTTGGCTTATGCCCTGGCTGGTTTACCATTTCTGGATGAGCACATTTACGCTTGTACATCATACTACGCCTAAGATTGCCTTTAGTCCTGCCTCAGAATGGAATGAAGCTTTAGCGCAATTAGCGGGAACCGTACATTGCGATTATCCCGTTTGGGTTGAGTTTCTGTGCCACGATATTAATGTACATATTCCTCATCACCTTTCAACAGCTATTCCTTGGTATAACTTACGGTTAGCTCACAGTAGTTTAAAGGAAAATTGGCCAGAATATTTGCACGAGAGTAAGTTTTCTTGGGCTTTGATGAAGGAGATTACTAAAAATTGTCAGTTGTACGATCCTGTGACAAATTATCGGACGTTTAAGGATTTTCACGCTCAAAATAAATAGTTTTGAGGAGGGGTAAATAATTTCCGAAACCCGGTTTCATTAAGAATCCGGGTTTTTGATTTTGTGAGAAAAATATCCCGGCGATTGAAATCGCGGCTACACGAACAAAGTCCGCCTACGCGGACTAATTCAGCGCTATTAGTAATTTCATTTGTAACTAACGAGATTTGGCGATCGCTATTGTCCAAGCATGGCTCTTGGCAATCGGAATCCATCAAAATCACGTTAAGCTGTGGGTACAGTTCCTCCGTCAATTACGTATTCTGTACCAGTAATAGTCGCCGCGCGTGGAGACGCGAGAAATGCGATTAGATTTGCCACTTCAACAGGTTTTGACGGTCGCCCGATCGGAATGCCACCAAGTGATTCCATAATGATCTGCTTACCTCCCTCATAATCGATGCCTGCTTGCTGGGCAAGTCGTTCGGCTAAGGCCACAGATGCCTCCGTTTCAACCCATCCCGGAGACACACGCAAGACTCTAACGCCTTTTGGTGAGACTTCTTTAGACAAGCTTTTGCTGTACGTTGAGAGCGCGGCTTTGGCCGCAGCATAAGCAGTAGTTGACTCCGGTAGGGGAAGCCGGTGCTGAATTGATGTGACATGGATAATTACACCTTCCCCTTGTGCCACCATTCCGGGCAGTAAAGCACGGTCTAGGCGTACAGCAGGGAAAAGGTTGAGATTCAATTCCTGCTGCCACACTTCTTCGCTCAGTGTCGCAAAACCACCAGCCGGTGCCGAAGAGCCGCCCAAAACATGAATGACGATATCTACTCCACCCATTCGTTTACTGACAACATCCGCCACTGCATTACATCCTTCTATTGTCGTTAGGTCAGCGGCGATAAATAGTTCTTCTGGGAAAGAGTCCGGGCGGGCTCGTGCCGAAGCCAGCACGCTCGCTCCACAATCTCGGAAGACGGTGACAACTGCTCTACCAATTCCTTTGGTACCAGCCGTAACCAATACCCGTTTTCCACTAAGCTCTAAGTCCATAGACATTACTGGATCTGCTGCGAAGTTGCCATACAGGAATTTTCTAATTAAACTTACAAATAATCAAGAACGCACTAAAAAGTAAGTTACTCACCCATGAGAAAGGTTTATACACCGTCTACCGCAGCGTCTGATGCGTTAGAAGTAATACAATTGCTGGAAGGACGCTGGAAGCTGATCATCCTCTTCCATTTGTTTGACGGAAAAGTACAACGCTATTCTGATTTTGAGAACCTTATTCCAGGCATTTCTCAAAAGATGCTGGCTCAGCAATTGAGAAAGCTGGAAGCTGATGGGATTGTAATCCGCAAGATATATCCGCAGGTGCCACCTAAAGTTGAATATAGGTTGACTGCGTGGGGGCAGGCTTTGTGCCCTGCTTTAGATGCGCTTTTGAACTGGGCGGAGCAGAAAGGTAGCTTTAATGAACAAGCTTAACAAAACATTGCAGACGAAAGCGGTTGTTATAGCTGGAAACTAGCTGCAAATAAACTTTGCAACCGATGCAAATCCGAACCGACTTGGTAAAACAAATCGCCTTTACCTAACAAATAAGCGGCTGCTTTTTGACTGTTACCTAAAACAATCGTCGAATCTGCTTCGGTAGCAGTGCGAAGGGCAACTCTTCCAGGTAAATTAGAACGAATTAAAGGGGTGACAACTTTTGCTTCTGGGCGTTGAGTAGCAATAATTAAATGAATGCCTGCGGCTCTTGCCATTGCTCCTAAGCGTTTGATGCTCAATTCAAGTGCATTGCGAGTTTCTTTTTCTGCCATGAAATCGGCGTATTCATCAAAGATGCAAACAATGCGGGGCAATAACTTGACAGATTTTTGATTATTATATGATGTAATATCCCCACAACTAGCTAATTCAAATTTTCGATAGCGAGCTTCCATTTCGGTAACTAAATCGGTCATTAATTCGATGGCGCGATCGCTATCTTTGACAATGGGTGAGTAAAGCGAAGGTATCTGCTCAAATTCTGGAAAAGTAACGCGCTTGGGGTCAACGAGAGCGATTTTAAGGTGGTTGGAAGAATAGCGGTAGAGGAGACTGAGGAGAAGCGATCGCAAAAATTCACTCTTACCGCTGCCAGTTGTCCCCCCAACTAAAAAATGACAAGTATTTGGATCGGATAAATTCGCCTCAACTAACTCACCATCTAAATTTACCCCAATCGCAATTCGCACTGGTAAATCAACAGGCGTTATCTGTTTTTGAATGTAATCATTAAAACTGGCAATTTGCCGATCGAAACGAGGCAAATCAACGCTCACATATCCCGGCTGAGGAGCAATTAAAGGGAGAGCCGATATCCCCATTTGTACCTGTAAATCAGCGGATCTATTTAACAAAGAAACAACTCTTACACCAAGATGAGGTTTAAGTTTTACCCGGATGAAAGCTGGGCCAACTGCTGCACCTAAATAATCGACACCAATGCCAAAGGATTGCAAAGTAGTTACTAACTGTTTGCCGATAGCATCAGCTTCATTATTTGTTTGTATACCTGGCTTTTCTGTGACAGGCTTCTGAGGCTTAAACGCATCTATCGTAGGTTTTACCTTTTCACCTTTAGCTGTTTTATTGCTAACTTCAGGAGTAGGTTTAGATGGGGTTACGGTAGATTTACCGCTACTAACTTCAAAGAAGCTTTGGCACTTTTTTTGCTGTGGACAAATCGGACACAATAAATCAGGCTGAGTCGTTGGTGGTGGGGGATTGAGTTGTGATGGTTCCCAAGCAATCCACTCCTGCATTTGTTGTAATTTGTGCGGGATTAACTGATTAACTGTATTTTCTAGCTCATCCCAAGTGAAAGTCAATTCATGCCAATCTGGGAGTACGCTATACACTGCTGAATTGATCGGCACTCCCATCTTTTCTCGCAGCATATAGCAATAAAGAGCAACTTGGGCTAGTTGTCCAGATTTGTCTAGCGACTGATAAGTTTTATATTCCAAAACGCAGAGGCGATGGTGTTCAAAGTCATAAACTACACTGTCAAATCTCCCCTGTACTAACTGTTGTTTACCATTAGGTAACTGGAAATAATGCTTGACGCTAGGACTCAAATCTAGCAGAGTTTTAGCAATGACTTCTTTAGCACTACAATGGCGGCGGTTGATAGTTAGTAATTCAGCCCAACGGTGAATTAACCCTTTTAATCCTTGCCAGATTAGTAATAGTCCCTGTGCTTTTTCTGGGGCGGTTTTGATGGTTGCTTGTAGGTAAGGAAAAAAAGCTAATTCATAAAATAGCTGCTGCATTTCAGCAACTATTTCCTCTACTTTTAATTGGTTAGGTGTGGGTTCAAATAAATCTGGAAACCGAGAGTCTTGCTTGGCAAGAAAAGCACAACGATCAGCTAAAGAATGAAAATTACTACCAATTTTATGCGAGTTTGTTGGTGGCAAAAACATCATCATACCGCCAAATCGATGCCCTAAATAAAACAGGCGGGGACATTCAAAGGCAACTCTGACTTTAGTGACGCTAAAGGAGGTAATTTTAGATTTGTTAGCTGGTGGCATGGATATATTACTCTTTATAATAAGGTGCTTTTGGTTAGTTAGTTCTAGTAAGCGGCGGTGTACGCCGGCGAGATAAACTGTATCCATTTTGGCATAGTCTAACTGCTTTTGGGTTAGAGGTCTTCGTCCCCAGTCGCTTGTCTGTTCCTGTTTATTTATCTCAGTAAATTTGCAGAGTCCGGCGGCTAAGGTTTTAAGTTGACGGTTAGGGACTTGTAGGCGTTCTAGTGATAATTTTTGTGCTATTTTCCAAGTACAAGTAACATTTTTAGCTTGAGTTTTTCCCAAGTATCTTAAATCGTAGCTAGAATTATGAAATACTTTTTCTATAGTTGGATTTGCCATAATTAGGTCAATAAAATTTTCAACTAATTCAGGCTTGTCTAACACATCTAGGATATAAGCAAAATCACCTGTTAAATCATTAGGATCGGCTAAGATTTGAATCAGTGATAATCTAGGATTGGGAGTTTGCCAGTCGGCTACTTCTGTATCCGCCCATATAATTTCAGCAGTGGCAAATTTGGTAATTGCAGCTTGGATATCGTTGGCTTTTGTTAGGTAAAACATTGATTAAAATACATATTTTTTCGATCAGATGTTAGGTACTAGAAAAATTAATTGTTCTTCTAATTTGGCATTGGTATCGTGAATTAAAATTTTATTTTCCTGACAAAGCTCGTCAATTAGTTGTTCAACTTGAGATTGATTCACTTGAGGGAACTGACTGCAAGCATTGTTAATTAAAGTGAGCAGCCCCATGTGGAACTGTGTTGTCACTAAATTCAAGAGAAAATTCTTAACAGGGTTTAAATCAATCTTTCCTGGCGGCGAGATAGGATCTTTCTCTTTTGTTTGAATAATTCCTAAATCCTGCAATAATTGACAATCATCCAAAACCTTAGATTCGCGGATCAAAGCTTCTAATTCGCTTAAGTTAAGAGTCTGATACCCTACTACTAATTCTCCAGCACAAGCAGCATTAACTAAACTATGATAAGTCGCCAGATACCACACAGAATCTAGCTTAGGTTTGATATGATGGTGAGAAGAGGCCGTAAAAATTTTAGTATGAATTTTATAGCCTTGGTTGGTTGGTTTACCAATTTCTGCTGCTCGAATTAAATACAAACTTTGGCACAAGTTATCATTAATTGCTTTTTGGCAAGCTTTCATCAAAGAGGAAAAGCCGTTCATATTGAGAAATTCTGCCCAGACTACTCCTACTCGTATTTTCTGATTAGGTGCTTGATAGCTAAGGGAAGAACTAGCAAAAGTTGGGCTAGATAATAGCTTAGTTTTAATTCCTTTGACTTCCAAAGCTGTTAAAGTTTCCTGCAACATTGCCATTAAGTCAATATCCGAAATTTGGCTAATTTTAGAATATTTGGTCTGAGTTTTCTTGAAT
Organism: Kamptonema formosum PCC 6407; assembly: GCF_000332155.1. Lineage (GTDB taxonomy): Bacteria > Cyanobacteriota > Cyanobacteriia > Cyanobacteriales > Microcoleaceae > Kamptonema > Kamptonema formosum. The sequence goes on from NZ_KB235903.1 coordinate 1,039,067, forward strand.
GCTTTAAGCCAAACCAGTTGGAATGCTGCTATAGAATCGGGAGGAGTATTTGTACCTGTTTTGTATTCCTGAATTAATTGCTGTCCTAGCTGTAGGATATAGCGGGGATTTGTTTTGCCCCCAGGGAATTTTTCTTCTAGCGCTTGCCTAGATAAAGGTTCAATTGGAGATTTTGGTTTGGGAGTTGCTTGTTGGTGAAGTGGAAAAAGACGTTTTTGCCAGATGCTTTCTCCTTGATCTAAAGTGATATATTTTAGGAATATTCCACCCGTTAAACGATCTTTGTCAGCTTCTAATATTTGCTTTTCATTTTGTCTCCATGTGTTTGTAACGAGGCTAATAATTATCAAAAAGTTTTTTAGTTTTTCATTGTGAATCGTAGTATTGACGCTGAATAGCGGTTGGAGACCGCGATATCCATTAGGGGGAATAGCTTTTTTGTCTATCTGGTCAAAACAAAGTACAATTGGCTGTGTTTCACTGGAAATTCTACCGAAGTTTGCGAGAATGTTGTAAGCGTCAGTTTCAGTTTCTATTGATTTATTCAAGCCTAACGCTTTGAGATTTTCTTCGTCTAAATCATCGCCGCGCAACCACTGACAAGCAATGTCGTATAACTCTGGATTTGTGAGAGAATACAGCACCCTAAAATATTTGTCTGGATTAGAAATACCGACTGGATAAGTTGCCTTGAAATTACTAATAAAAACTTGGCGTTCACCGAATACTCGCTTCATTAAGCTGCGGTCTTTAAAGGCAGATCGGCTTTTGAGCCATAGGAGTAATTGAGATTCTTTTGCACCTTCAGGAATTTGGATAAGGCTATCAACAGTTTGGCGCAAAATGTGACGATAAATGTGATCGCTTTCCGCCCAGGGGCCAATGTAGGCAAAAAAGGCTTTGGAGTTGAGTTGGTGTTTGAGGCGTGCCAAAAGATAACTTTTGCCAGAACCGCGATCGCCACATAATAATAGGGTACGAGTTTGATGATCTCTCGATACTATATCGAGATATTTTATGATTTTGTCGATCGCCTCAGTATGAATTGACTCAACGATAAGTTCTGAGTTTTGTTGTTCTTGCCAAAAGTTACCAGTGTAAAAAGTTACCGGATCGAAGGGGTTAACTTCTCGTTGAATAATCTGCTCAATGGATGTCATATTTCAACCTATTTTTCCTAATAACGTGACTTGATATTGCTAAAAAACTAGATGCAAGGCTTTAACATGATTTACGGATAGGTTTTTTGGGATTGCTTCGTTCCTCGCAATGACAGAATTTTGTAGCGATCGTGACAAAATTTTGTACTTCATTGCTAAGTCCTATTTAATTTACAATAATGAAAAACAGTGGCCCTCCAAAATCTTGGTGAATGGCAGCTTCAATTTGCTCCGGGGTGTAGTTCATCCCTTCTTGTAAGGAACTCAGCTCTATCCGATCCTGCCGCTGTAAGCGATAGATGGCCTGATCGAATTGCTCCCTAGAAAGGTTTGGTAACTTCTCTCGCAGATGAAATATTGGCAAATAATTATTTGTATTCAGTTCGCGATCTAAATCTCGAATTGCTTGCAAAATTAGATCATCATTTAACTCGCCAGTAGGTAGCGATAGGGTTGGTTGAGGCTTTTGAGTTGAAATTGTCTCCGGTTTTGGAGGCGTTCCAGATAAAGTATCTGCTGATAGAGATTTCCGTAAAAATTTGAGATAGTTACTTAGTAGATCGAGGCTAATAGTTGCTAATCCTTTCGGGTTGTAATCATCTCGTAAAAATTCTTGCCCTCGCGGGGTTAGCCAGACTTCTGCTTTTTGCCTTTTGATTTGGATTTCAGCTTCTATTAGCCCGCGATCGCGCAAAGTTTCCAAGATCGTATCTCGCTCTGCTGACTTCACTGATTTTACCGAGATTTTGCTGGGAGCGATTTTTGCCGAAACCTTACCTAGCGCCTCTAACACCTTCAAGTCATTTGGCGCGATCGGTAACTGAGTTGTATCCATTTTGAGCAGGGCGCGACCGGGTGGTAAAATCTTAACGCTGGCAATTTCGCGGGAGTAGTCTACCAAGCCACGAGTGCCCAAATCTTGACAAATTTTATTTTTGTTCTTGATGCTGTCAAACGTCTTAGCTAAAGAAGAACGATAATCGCGACAACCTAGCAATTTGAGGAGAAATTTCAGCTCATTAGAGTCCATGTACTCACCCTATGCTTACTGACAAAGATAACTCAGGCAATAGTATCAGTATCACACAAATCCCCCACGCTTGACTAAGTTCTGCTTAGCGGATCGAAATAGTCTCAGAAATTCTAACTGTTGAAGACTAAATTTTCCTTTTACCCTTCTAGATAATTAAATTTTTCAGTATAGCGGCCTTTTACCTTCTACCTTCTGCTATAAATATGCGATCGCCCATCATAGTAGGTGGTGCGATCGCCACCCGCTAGCAGTACCATCAATTCAAGGCATCTGTTGAAAATCAACAAAAGTAAAGATGAGTAAAGCAATGTATACCTCTGTGTCACTTCCGCAGTTAAACTCATCACAAAAGACAAAAGGGGACTTCTAATAAGATGGATCGATCAGACACTCCCAGCCGAATTATTGAATATTTGCGGATCAAGCCAATTAGTCACAGCCAAATTTACACTTTCCAAATAGCTATTCCAGAATCCCAACGAGAGGAAATTCCTCAAGATCGGCGCGAAGCTCTCAGGAGAAGCCTGATTGAGCAAGGAAGCAACTTGATACCCCTGATTATTCGCCGCACTGAAGCCTACAGCAACGAAGAAGAATTTGAAGTTGTCTGCGGTGCAGATTGGTGTATCGTTGCTCGCGAACTCGGCACAGAGCATTTGTGGGCATGGGTTTTTGAGATGACTGACGAAGAAGCCGCAATTGCTAAAGCCCAGATGGAACAATTAGTTGCTGCTCCTGCTGAGGGAACAATACAGATTAAGAGTTTGCTGCAACAACTTGAGGTATCATTTCAGGAGAAGGTAGAAAGTCTTACTAAGAAAATAGAACAATCTGTTAAGAAAAATGAAGACTTGCTCAAAAAGCAAGTTAAAGCTCTATCAGAGCAAAATTCGGAAAATGGCGAAATAGAACAGATTAAAAATCTGCTGGCAAAAATTGAAAAAACATTTCACGAAAGGGTAGATAACTTGGCTAAGAAAATTGAACAACCCGGCAATACTCCCTCTTCCTCTATTGCTTCTGAAGTGAATCAGGAAGGTGCGATCGGACAGTTAGAAGCACTAGAAAAACTAATTGAGCGCCAGCTTGAGTGGACTGCTCAAGCAATTAATCAGTATGTTGTAGAAGCAATTAAAAGCCTTGAAAACGAGCTAAAAGATCAAATAGAAGCGATCCGCACCCAACTGCAAGCAACTCCCAAACCAGCATCAAAACCGAAGGCTGAGCCGGAGTCAAAACCAAAATCTAAGTCAAGATCGCAGTCAAAATCTGAGGTCAAGTCTGAGCCAAAAACACAGCCAAAATCTCCTTCAAAGACACAGCCGCAGCCGCAACAGGATGATTACGAAGCTCTTTCACTCAGAAAGCTCAAGGCTCTTGGCAAAGAGCGAAAACTGCGCGGCTACGCACGCATGAAAAGACCTGAAATTCTGGCAGCTCTGCAAAAAGAGCAAGGCAAATAAATTTGTTAACATTTAACAGTTAACAGTTAACGGTTAACAGTTAACAGTTAGCAGTTAACAGGTAATTAAAGTCAGGGACTCAGGGCTGAAGCCACGCTCGCTTGTAAGAGCAATACTCAAAACAAGCTGTTCTGACCAGTCTAAGTAAATTTACTCCGTTATTTAGGTCACGACACCGGAGAATGCGACGCTAGTTTTCCGCTCTGTCGGTAGTAATTAAACAGTTCTAAAGTCACTGGAACAGTGTTGCTACCCTAACAAGCCTACATAACATTGACGAAGCGAACGTTACCCCGCAAGGGAGGACTGAAAAATGTCTAATTTTGTTTTTGTTTTAGATACCCAGAAACGGCCAATTAATCCAATACAACCAGGATTAGCTCGTAAGTTATTAACCTCTGGTAAAGCGGTAGTGTTCAGAAGATATCCGTTTACCATAATTCTTAACGAAAATGCGATCGCAACTCCCGAACCAATCACCCTAAAAATAGACCCCGGTTCTAAAACAACTGGTATAGCCTTATTGCAAGGAGAAAAAGTTATTTGGGGTGCTGAACTAACCCATAGAGGTCAGGCAATTAAAGCAAGTTTGGAATCTCGTCGCTCACTTTGTAGAGGAAGGAGAAACCGCCATACTCGTTATCGTCAAGCCAGATTTCTAAACCGGAAACGCCCTAAAGGTTGGTTAGCGCCAAGTTTGCAACATCGGGTTGAAACCACCTTGACTTGGGTAAAAAGACTAATTAAACTTGCACCTATTAGCTCAATTGTTGAAGAGTTAGTCAGGTTTGATTTGCAACAGTTAGAAAATCCAGAGATTTCGGGCGTTGAATATCAACAGGGAGAATTGGTTGGCTACGAAGTTAGAGAATATTTGCTTAATAAATGGGAGCGGAAATGCGCTTACTGCGCCGTTGAAAATGTACCGTTACAAGTTGAGCATATTCACCCCAAAGCAAAGGGTGGCACTAACTGCATCTCTAATCTTTGCCTTGCTTGCGAAAAGTGTAATACAAAAAAAGGCACTCAGAGTATTGAGAAGTTTCTAGCTAAAAAGCCAGATATTTTGAAGCGCATTTTGTCTCAAGCAAAACGACCTCTCAAGGATGCAGCAGCAGTTAACTCAACTCGCTGGGGATTATTTAATCGACTGAAGGAAACTGGTTTACCTGTTTCTACTGGTAGTGGCGGTTTAACTAAATTCAATCGAACTCGATTGAATTTGCCTAAAACCCATTGGATTGAGGCTGCTTGTGTGGGACAAATTGACTCGGTTAACCTATTAACAAATCAACCATTGTTAATTAAAGCTATGGGTCACGGGACACGCCAAATGTGCCGTACTGACAAGTTTGGATTCCCGTCTCGCTATGTTCCCAGGCTTAAATTTATCAAGGGTTTCCAAACGGGTGACATTGTGAAAGCAGTTGTCACTTCCGGGAAGAAAATCGGCACTTATGTTGGGCGTGTTGCCATCAGAACTTCCGGGTCTTTCAATATTTCTGTACCTGAATTGGTGTCGGGGATTAATTACAAATACTGCAAAACTGTCCATAAAAAGGATGGTTACAGCTACGCATTTTGAAGATTCACGGTGGTTAAAACCACCCGCGTCGTTTCCCTATAAGGGCTAAAGCCTCGCTCGTTTCCCACTTACCGAGTTTTTTTATGAGTAATCCTATCTATTCCGGCATCATTCTCAGCAACCGCTACCGCATTGTGCGCGAGTTGGGACACGGCGGCTTTGGACGCACCTATTTGTCTGAAGATACCTACAGATTTAATGAACTCTGCGTTTTAAAAGAATTTGCCCCCCAAGTGCAAGGTAGTTACGCTTTAGAAAAATCTCAGGAACTCTTCGAGCGGGAAGCAGGGGTTCTCTACAAGCTAGAACACCCTCAAATCCCGCGCTTCCGAGAGCTATTCCGGGTCACGCTCGATCGCCAGGGATACATATTTTTGGTGCAAGATTATGTGGAAGGGCAAAATTACCGCGTTCTCTTAAGCGATCGCCAGCTTCAGGGGTTGCGGTTTAGTGAGGTAGAATGCACGTCTTTGCTGCTCAAACTGTTACCAGTGCTCGATTATATTCACTCTCTAGGAGTGATTCACCGCGACATTTCTCCCGATAATCTGATCCTGCGGATTGCTGACGGTTTACCTGTCCTGATTGACTTTGGTGGCGTTAAGCAAGTGGCCGCAACGTTAGAGTCTCAATACGGCCAGCAACATGGTGCTGCGATCGCGGCCACGCGATTAGGTAAAGTCGGTTATGCTCCCGACGAACAGATGCAAATGGGAATTGTATTTCCTCACAGCGATTTATACGCACTGGCGGCGACGGTTTTGGTGTTGCTGACGGGTAAGGAACCGCAACAGCTCATAGATGGCTACACCCTTACCTGGAACTGGCGGCGGGAATGTTCGCTCTCGCCAACTTTGGGAGCAGTTTTGGATCGGATGCTAGCTCAGCGTCCAGGCGATCGCTACCAGAGAGCCGCAGACGTACTCCAAGCTCTCAGCGGAGGCTCCGTATCCCCTCCTCAACCTTATTTACCTGCGACTCAGCCGCCGCCAGAGCTCGCCGCGATCGCGCCACCAACTTCGCCGCCGTCTTCTTCCCCTGTTCCTCCAACTCCTCGCAAGTCCTCTCCCTTGCTAGCAGCAATGCTCGTATTGCTAGTGATGGCGGGAATGGGTGGAGTAGGTTGGTTTGCAGGTAACTACTGGTTAAAACACTCTACTCGTCCGCAGAAGATAGACCAAGAAGTGCGATCGGAACAGAACCGGCAAGATGCTTTGCGCGATCGCCTCGAAAAAATGACCGTAGACGGCAACTTTTTTGTCACCTTTGTAGATCAGATTTTCTATGCTCAATATCCCGAATTAGGCGGAAAACCATTGAGCAAAGACGCAGCCGATCTAGCTTGGCGCGAACGTTGGTATCAGATCGCTGATAACTTACTGAATAAATTGGAAAGCATCAGCGCAGAATCCCGCCAAAGATTGGGAAATTATGATATTTCCGATATCAACCGCTGGAAAGTTGAAGTTAATAAATTAAATTTAAGTAGCCGCGCTCTCTACGACCTCGCCGATGCTCAGTTCTTTTATTTGTTTCCAGAACAGCCACGCGATAGTAATTTAATCGATTTGCCTATTGGTCAGGTTTGGCAGGCAATTACTACAGATAAACTCAAAGCCTTGCAAGATGGAACTCAGCTAGAGGAAATTAAATTTGCCTCCAACTCTTCTAGTGAAAAAGTTAGTGATACCCTGCAACCTGGACAAGGAAAAGCCTACATTGCTCGATTTAAAAGAGGTCAAACTCTGCGGCTAAATCTGGAAGCTTCCCCTGAATCAACCCTGTTATCAATTTATACTCCTGGCAATCGGCAAAAATCACGAGCTTTATTAGAAGATTCTCAAGAAGTAAGTTTTTCCGAGCGGCTAGATGATTATGGTTACTATGAATTTGTAGTAGTTTCTCAGGCGCGTGAACCCATTTCTTATGAGTTAAATTTGGTTACAGAATAAGTATTTTAGGACTTACGGACTTTTCACGTAACCCCGCCCTCTGGGCGGTATATTATACCAAATCAGGTTAAATACCCCCTTTATTCTTTAGTCCGCGTAGGCGGACTTCGTTTGCTGACGGGGTGACAACCCCGTCAAAAGCCTTACCTATAGCGCTTTGAGACGTTTTGTGGTAAAAAAAAATGGGCGATCGTTCTCAACAACCCCCAGAATAATTAAATGCTTCCTTTATTTTACCAAAATTGCTTGTCAAGTCAACTCAAAAAAACTGAATACTTAACTCTTGCAATTGTTGTCTGCCTTTTACAAATACACAAACAGGTCAGTATTGAGAGACTAGCTACTGTTTGGTCATATCCTGTACTCTTTGAGAGTCGGAGGCGCAATCTTCAAAGATTTTTTAAGTTGCCAGTCTTGCGAATTGAAACCATCTGGTTTCCCTTGGTGAAATACATCTTGAACACGGCTTTTAAAAATCAGTCTGTGTTGATGCTAGCTATCGACCGCACTCAATGGCGACACAATAATTTATTTTTTATTAGTCTAATTTGGTCGCAAAGGGCTATTCCTTTATACTGGGAAATACTCCCCAAAAGAGGCAGTACGAATATTCAAGAACAACAAAATTTAATTACACCTGTTTTGGTCTTGCTACAAGATTATCAAATAATTATTCTAGGAGACAGAGAATTTGGTTCTGTCAAGCTGGCGCAATGGCTCTATGACGTAGGTGTCAAGTTTGTATTAAGAGTTAAACAAGAACGATACATACAATCTGAAAAAGAAGAATATCAACGTCTAAGCGAGTTAGGACTAATACCAGGGACAGGCTTTTATAGAAGCGGGGTTAAAGTTACTAAGCAAAAAGGTTTTGGCAAATTTGATGTGGCAGGTTATTGGAAAAGAAAATACAAAACTAACGGGGCTTCTGAAGGTTGGTTTCTGCTGACCAATGTAGGTAGTTTAAAATTGGCGATCGCGAGTTTTAAATGTCGGAGTGGAATAGAGGCTATGTTTAAAGACTGTAAGACAGGAGGCTATAATTTGGAAAATAGTCATGCCTGTTATGACCGCTTAAAGTCTTTAATTTTATTAATCGCGATCGCATACACTTGTGCAATTATTCAAGGTCATACAATCAAACAGATGGGGATTCAAAAATATGTGGGTCGGGTGCAGGAATTAGGGCGATCGATACGTCGTCATAGCAACTTTTGGATAGGTTTATATGGTGAATGTTGGGTGACAGGAAGTGAAGTTCGCCAAGATTTAGTAACTGAATTAATGAGGATTAGAAGTAATAAGCGACCATTTTTCAAGAAGGGGATAAGGGCTAGAACCTTGATTCTATCTACTCTTTGACGGGGTTGTCACCCCGTCAGCTTCGTTTGTGTAGTAGCGATTTCAATCGCCAAACGATCGAGGGGATATCAAACTCGGATTTAGTATTACTGTAAGCGAGAGCGGCATTACGGATATGTGTCCTAACAGTTAACTAATTACTTTCAGCTCTTATTGGCAATACAATACCAAACTCCACGCCCCAATCTGTCTCCGAAACTACCTCTATTTTACCACAATGCTTAGCAACAATTTGATAAGCGATCGCCAAACCTAAACCCGTACCTTTACCTGGTGGCTTAGTCGTAAAAAACGGGTCAAACAATTTAGTTTTAATTTCCGCAGGAATCCCAGGGCCATTATTCCAAATTCCCACCCGAATCAGATCGCGCTCTATAATTTCCGTTTTAATAATAATAGTAGGTGAGAAGTTAGAACTAACTGGCAATAAGCCTGTTTCATCTGTTTTTTCCTGCACCTTACTTGCAACTTCTTCTAGCACATCAATTGCATTAGTGAGGATATTAATAAACACCTGATTCAGTTGCGCCGGATAGCAATCAATTTCCGGTAAATCCCCATAGTTATTAATCACTTCAATTTTTGAATTTAGCCGATAATTGAGAATTAACAGCGTACTATCAATCCCTTCGTGAATATTAACTCGTTTCATTTCCGCTTCGTCAAGGCGAGAGAAATTTCGCAAAGATACAACTATCTGCCGAATACGCTCAGCACCATTCTGCATAGAACCTAATACTTTCGGCAAATCAATCAGCAAAAATTCAAGGTCTATCGCTTCAATTTTGTCTTGAATAGTTACAGTAGGTTTGGGATAATCTTTCTCATATAGTACCACTAATTCCATCAAGTCTTTAACGTAGCGATTGGTGTAGTTAAGATTGCCATAGATGAAATTCACGGGGTTATTAATTTCGTGGGCGACTCCGGCTACCATACTCCCTAAAGATGACATCTTCTCAGTCTGAATTAGTTGCGATTGAGTTTCTGTCAATTCTTTGATCTGGTTCGCTATTCTTTCAATAAGTTGATTGAGAGAACTTGCCAATAAACCAACTTCATCTTCAGTCAGAATCGGCGCGCGTAAGTTATAATTAGATTGCTCGGATGCACGTTGCGCTACTTGAGTCACCCATTTGATAGGAAGAGCAATTGCACGGCTAGTATAATATGCCAAAATTGCAGCGAAAGCAGCAGAAAGAATCATACTCGCAACTGTAATTTGAATCCGCAGCGACTCAGCTTGATTAAAGGTGACTTTAGCTTGCGCCTCTTGGCTTTTAGCTTTAGCAATAACTTGAGTTAGTTCTTGATAGAGTTGTTCAAATCTAATAGAGCCTACGCCATTTATAGAAATACGGAGTCGTTCCTGAGTTAGCTCTACTTCTGCGGGCGACATTTGCTGCGAATTGATTGTATCCAAGAGAGAATTTACTAGCTCGACATAAGATGCTAAAGTTATTTCGTAACTTTTCAATAAAGCTTCAATTTCGACAGCATCTCGGCCGTGATTTCTAATCTCGCTCTGGACTAAAGCTTTCAACTCAGACAGCAGGTTTTTACCCCTGAACACACTTTCAGAAAAATTCTTGGTTTCCGATTCAACCCAAACTGCATTGTCCAACATAGATACTAACCTTTCCGAATGCGATCGCGCTATTAGCACTTCATTTTGCAGTTCGCTCAGGAGAGTTTGTTGCTGGTGGGTACGCTCTAGTTTTTCCTTCGCCTGTCGCTGGTAATAATCTCCGAGCGCAAGTCCTGCTCCGGTTCCGAGTACAGCAATTCCGATTGATACCGCATAACCATAGCCAATTTTTTGGTTTATGCTCAAACTACTGAGGAATTGTGGGATTCTTTTTAAGAAATACACTGAGTAATGCCTCTTAATTGATATCTGTGGCTGTTTGGATGCTGAATTGGTTTCTACCTTCTCAGTTGGGTAAGGCTTTTGAAGCTGCATAAGCAGAGATTAACTCCATTAAAATAGTTGCATTCCACAGATAGTAGCCACAGGGTGATAATGACTTCTTCTGTTAATCGGCTACTTTAAATATTGTGCTCCGATCAAATGCAGAGGCGGCTCTATCTTAAGTAAAATATTTTGGCTCTCTCTGGGTGCAGACCTTTACATCATTTATTTATTTTTTATTAAGAATAATCATTGGACAATAGTTTATAATGTAATATAACTCATTTTTTAAGTACCATGCCTTCTGGGAAGCGATGCCCCACCAACGATCGCAACGGTCAAGGCAGCCAGGGCATTATTAATTGCTGAAACCCTTGCTTTTATTGCCTTTTACCTTCAGCATAGCTGCCCTGGGACGGAGGACTTCTGCTATATCGATCCTTACAGCCACAATTGCCCCAGATAGCGAATATTTATTTATTAAATAATTTTAAAATTTGTGAAAATTTTTCATAAAGGAGAGGGCGATCGCAAATTTTCCGCTGAGAGCCTTGCCAGAAGCAACAAGCTTAAATAATAATAAGAATATGTCAACCAGGTGAATTTACAGGTCAACAAAAGTCTATGCTGAAATTCGTCATTGTCGGTCTACTGGCTTTGGAGTTAATATTATTGGCTGCCTTTGCACTACCTTCAGCCAATGCGACTGTCAGTAACCCAGAAATTTATACTTGGAACTTTGCCTATGTAGGCAGCAACCAACTTGTATGCAAGAAGGTTGCCATGCTTCCCGAAAACCGAGAGCTTCCCCCCTCATCCCCAATGCAAGCTGTAAATATCAAATCTAAAGTTGTAGACGACAGCTATTGTGCTAATATCGCTAAGCCTCTTCTACAAGGCAGTTAAGGGGATTATAGCTGTTTTCAGTGGGATGAGAAGAAGGTAATTGCTAATCACTAATTACTAAATTAAGAGCAGTACTTTCCCCACTGAAAACCACCACATTACCGCCCCATTAAAGTATTATCGGCTTAAAAAATCAGTGAAATCAGGAAAATCAGTTCAATCTGCGTTCAAGATTTCATCCTGATTTCATTTCTGTATGAAAAACTGTGTAGTGAGTAATAGACTCGCCTTATAAAAAATTAGCCAAACCGTTCGCTCTAACTGGCGATCGCTCAACACAGAAATCCTTATGCAGAATTCCTCCCCTCACCTTCCCCTCATCCCCCACTACTCAAGAGCATCTTTAATGATGCGATCTTCCCATAATTACCATCCGCAAGCACTATTCCGCTCATGTGCATGGGTAATTCTAAGCCTGGGTTTATTAACATTTCCTGCCACAGTTTTAGCTCACGCCGGACATGGAAATGAATTTCATCAAAGTGGAAGCGACGCTACGCAAGCACCTGCTTCAATTTCAGTCGATACCGAAACCTCCAAACGATTAGGAATAAAAGTAGAACCAGTCAAAGCTCAGCGATTAGCTACTGGCATTAAAACTACAGGTCAAATTGAAACTTTACCAAATCAAAAAGTCAAAGTACAAGCACCTGTAGATGGAACATTAGTAGAGCTATTAGTTAAACCGGGCGACCGAGTATCTAAAGGTCAAATTCTCGCCATTTTATCCAGTTCAGAATTAGCACAATTGCGCGTTGAATCGCTTTCAAAACGCGCAGAAGCAGAAGCAGATTTACAGCAGGCGAAAGCTGACTTAAAACTAGCCAAAGAAAACTACACTCGCCAAATAGAAATAGCCTCAGCCGAAATCGCCGAAGTAAAAATTCAATTAACCGCTGCTCAAAAACAATATAGCCAAGATCGAGAGTTAGTAGAAGCGCGATCTGTAGTTAAAGTTGCTACAGAAAATTATCAGCGCCAAATTGAGATTGCCAAGGCTGAAATAATACGAGCCGAAACAGAACTGGCAGTTGCTCGAGAACAGTACGATCGCGATCTAGAATTGGTAAATTCAGGAGCGATCGCGCGACGGCAAATGCTTGAATCGCGAGCTCGCCGAGCAGAAGCTCAAGCTGCTGTTGCTAAGGCAAAAAGTCGGCCAGAAGTCATCCAAGCCGAAAGCCAAATTAAACAAGCCGAAGTAGACCTTCCCCTGCGAGAATTGCGACAATCGCAAGGCAAAGTAGCTGAACTTAAAGCACAACTTATTAAAGTTCTTAGTCGCCGGGAAGTTTTAGAAGCTGAGAATCAACTCAAACGCGCTGAATCTGCTGTAGAAATTGCTCAATCGCGGATTCAACTCAGTAATTCCGCTTATGAAGCACGACTCTACCAGTTAGGAACTCTTGCTAACGATCGAGGACTGGTTACAGTAATCGCTCCGATTGACGGCATTGTTTCAGACCGAGAAATCACTCTCGGAGAATCCGTGAAAGCTGCGGAAAAGCCATTAATGATTCTATTAAATAATAGCGCTGTTTTTGCCACAGCCAACATTTATGAAAAAGATTTAGATCTAGTTAAAGAGGGTCAAGAAGTAAGGGTGAAAGTTGCCAGTTTACCGAACCGCACTTTCATCGGAAAAATTGCAATAATTGGGTCAGCAGTACAAGAAGAAACGCGCGCGGTATCAGTACAAGCGGAATTGAATAACGCTGACGGCGTTTTGAAGCCGGGGCTATTTGCTGAATTAGAGATATTAACTGACCAGACAGCAACAAATATTTTGGCGATTCCCAGCAGTGCTGTAGTTGATATTAATGGTAGAAAGAGCGTTTATATTCAAAATGGTGATGTCTTTCAAGCTATTGAAGTCAAACTCGGTCAAATTTCTGGTGATTTGGTTGAAGTTAAGAGCGGTTTATTCGAGGGAGATTTAGTAGTAACGCAGCGGGCTCCTCAACTTTACGCTCAATCTTTACGCGGTGGTAATAAACCTTTAGAATCTGAAGAAAAAAAGGAATTAACTCCCAAGGTGACAGGAGCAAATTTTAATCCTTTTCCGGTGCCTTTATGGTTAGTGGGAGCAGTAGGCGGAACAATATTATCTACTCTAGCTTTCTCAGTTGGGGTTGTAGCTGGTCGGCGGAAGAGCGATCGTAAAGTGGCGGGGAATAATTCAGAATACGATTGGTAATGGCTAAAAACTTCGCTCCTCAGTCAAGTTTTTAGATAATTTGCTCCTTAAGATAAAAGAATAATTACCACTATTTCAACTCATGCTAAATTCAATCCTCAAATGGTCGATAGCTCAACGTTGGCTAGTTGTAATCGGTGCAATTATAGTCACTTTTTTGGGCAGCTATAATTTAACTAGAATGCCCCTTGATGTTTTTCCTAATTTTGCCCCGCCTCAAGTAGAAATTCAAACAGAAGCCCCTGGACTGGCCCCTGAAGAAGTCGAGTCTTTAATTACTTTACCAATTGAGAGTGCAGTTAATGGAACTCCGGGGGTAGAAACTGTGCGATCCTCTTCGGCGGTAGGTATTTCAGTTGTAAGAGTAATTTTTAAAGCTGATACAGATATTTATCAAGCGAGACAATTAGTTGCTGAGCGTTTACAGCAAACTCGAGCGAAGTTACCTCAAGGTGTTGAAGAACCACAAATTTCTCCTGTATCTTCTCCGATTGGCACAATTTTAATGTATGCCTTCACCATAAAAGCAGAAGAAAATGAGCCAAAGACTAATTTAATGGAAGTGCGAAGGTTAGTCGATCGAGATGTTACCAATCGCTTACTTGCTGTGCAGGGAATATCACAAGTGATTGCCTATGGAGGTGATGTCAGAGAGTATCAAGTTTTGGTCGATCCCGTCAAGCTAACTGCATTTAATATCTCTTTAGAAGAGGTAACAAAAGTGGCACAACAATCAAATACTAATGCGTCTGGGGGATTTTTAATTACACCTGACAGAGAAGAAATTATTCGTGGCGTAGGTCGGATTGAAACGATTGAAGAATTAGCCGAATCAGTGGTAACAGCTAGAAAGGGAAAACCCATAAAATTAGGTGATGTGGCAGAGGTAAAACTGGGAGCAGCAATAGCTAGAGGTGATGCTAGTGTCAATGGTGAAAGGGGAGTAATTTTACTTGTAAACAAGCAGCCTCAAATTGATACTCCCACTGTCACCAGAGCAGTTGAAAAAGCAATGGAGGAAGTCCAAGCCGGATTACCCAAGGATGTGAAAGTACAAGTAACTTTTCGCCAAGAAAGTTTCATTGATTCTGCTCTTGAAAATGTACGAGACTCACTCCGAGATGGCATCATCATTGTTTCAGTAATCATGCTGATGTTTTTGATGAATTGGCGCACAACTGTAATCACTCTCAGTGCAATTCCCCTGTCCATTTTGATAGGAATGTTAATTTTATCATGGTTTGGAGAAGGCATAAATACTATGACTCTGGGCGGATTAGCAGTAGCCATTGGTTCAGTGGTGGATGACTCAATTGTGGATATGGAAAACTGCTATCGGGGATTGCAAAAAAATCAACTAGAGGGCAAGCCTAAAGACGATTTTGAGATTGTTTACAGCACTTCAGTAGAGGTTCGCACAAGTGTAATTTTTTCTACGGTAATCATTGTTATTGTATTTGCGCCGATTTTCTCTTTAACAGGAGTAGAAGGACGAATCTTTACCCCAATGGGAGTGGCTTATTTAGTTTCTATTATGGCCTCTACTTTTGTTGCAATGACTCTTTCCCCTGCTCTTTGCGCTATCTTATTAGCAAATCGTCAATTGCCATCGGATGATACTTGGGTTTCGGCATTAAGCCAACGGCTTTATCGTCCTGCTTTGAATATCGCAATTAATAGTCCTAAATTAATCTTATTGCCAGCCATCGCTGCTTTTATTGCTTCATTAATTGTACTTCCCTCACTAGGAAGAGTATTTTTACCAGAATTTCAAGAGCGATCTTTAGTTAATACAATATTACTTTATCCTGGGAGTTCCCTAGCCGCTACTAACGACATGGGGCTGGCGATGCAGACTGCTCTTAAAGACGATCCTCGATTTACAGCAGTACAATTGCGATCGGGACGTGCGCCTGGTGATGCTGATGCTGGAGGGGTAAATTTAGGACATTTAGATGTAGAACTTAGCGATCGGGGAATTAAGAACCGCGAAGAGAGTATTGCCAAAATCCGAGAGGAATTTAATAAGTTACCGGGTGTTGCTACTAGCGTAGGAGGCTTTATTTCCCATCGTATGGATGAAGTACTTTCAGGAGTGAGAAGTGCTATTGCCGTGAAAGTTTTTGGGCCTGATTTGACAGAATTAAGAGCTATTGGGAAGGAAGTAGAAACAGCTATGAGTCAGGTCAAAGGTATTGTTGATTTACAGTTAGAACAACAAATTCCCATTCGTCAGTTACAGATTAAATTTGATCGAGCTTCGGCTGCACGTTACGGGCTTACTATTGGCAGTCTTACAGAAACTATAGAAACTGCCCTGAATGGGAAAGTAGTATCTCAGGTTCTTAAAGAACAGCAGTTATTTGATCTATTGGTGTGGTTGAAACCAGAAAGTCGTAGTAATTTCGATACTATTAGTAACTTATTAGTTGATACTCCTTCTGGACAGAAGATCCCACTAGCGCAGGTCGCAAAAATTGAATATGGTACTGGCCCTAATACTATCAATCGCGAAAATGTTTCCCGTTTATTGGTTGTGGCTGCAAATGTATCAGGACGAGATTTACGCTCAGTTGTTAATGAAATCAAAATAAAAGTACAAGAGCAAGTAATATTACCTTCAGGTTATTTTATTCAGTATGGTGGACAATTTGAATCTGAAGAACGCGCTACCCAAAACTTGCTCATATTTGGTAGTTTAGGAACAGTAATTATTGCAGTGCTGATGTATTTTGCCGTTAATTCTTTGGGGGGCGCGATTATGATTATGATCAACTTACCTCTAGCATTAGTAGGAGGGATTTTCTCTATTGCGATCGGTGGTGGTATCATTTCTGTAGCTTCACTTGTGGGTTTTATCACCTTATTTGGAGTCGCGGTTCGTAATGGTTTGCTTTTGGTTGATAATTTTAATCAAAAAGTAAGCAAGGGAATGCCTTTCAAGCAAGTCATTAAAGAAGGCGCAATGGAAAGATTAGTGGCGATTTTGATGACAGCTTTTACCTCGGCTCTCGGTATGGTTCCCCTCGTAATTGGTACAGGAGCAGGCAAAGAGATTTTGCAACCTCTGGCAGTTGTGGTGTTGGGTGGTTTGTTTACTTCCACAGCCTTAACTTTACTGGTGCTGCCAGCTTTGTATTCCCTATTTGGGAAATTTTTGCTAACCAAAAAGACTCTATCAATTAGGGAAATTACACACTATAGTTAGTAACTTTGCCGACAGGTACTGTTACAATAGGAACACATTAGCTTCCGTCATCATCTAAAAAGGAGTAAAACAAATGAAATCATGTAAATCAGGTTTAATTATTCTTGCCAGTGTCGGATTAGTTTTGTTAGGAGCTTGCAATAAAGGCGAGCAAGCAAGCGATCAAAATAGCAGCCCAGCACCCTCTCCTGTTGCCTCTCCATCTGCATCTCCAGCTCCCAGTGCTGCCCCTGCGGCTACTGTTAAAACCGATCACCCTAAAGAATCTAAAGGGGGTCAAGTTGTCGAATCTGGAGCTTACCACTTAGAGTTTCTAACTGAGAAAGAAGATACAGGAACTCAGTTAGAGCTTTATGTACAAAAAGGCGACAATCACCAACCAGTCCCTAACGCAAAAGTGATAGCTCAAGTCCAATTACCGAACGGAAAACAGCAAACCTTAGCCTTAAAGTATGATGCTGACGATAAATATTATACTGTTTTATTTCCCATCAAAGAAGCAGGACAGTATCCAGTAAAAGTAACTGCGGATATTAACGGAGAAAAAGTTAACGGTCGTTTTAACTTCGATCAATAGTCAGCTTATTTCCAAGATAGACGCTCTAGATTATTGGTGTCTATCTTGAAAATTTCATCTAGATTTCATTGGGGAATGCAACATTAAGTTAAGTGGCTGACATGATGTGTTAGTGTTATGATGAAATGAATGGGTCGCGATGTGTGAGAAAAACGATGATACAGTCAGTTATTTTAGAAAAATTAGAAGAACTCCCTATCCTATTAAGTGATTTAAGATAAAACAGGTTTTCCTCTACCAACTTAGCGGGCTTTAAACAAAAACTAAAATCACTAATTAATTCTATGAGAGTCCTTCTAGTTGAAGATGAGCCAGATTTAGGAAAAGCGATCAAACGCACCTTAAATCAGGAAAAATATATCGTTGACTGGGCACAAAATGGTAATGAAGCTTGGGAATATCTAGAAAGTCAGTGGACGCAATACACCCTCGCTATTTTCGACTGGCTGCTACCTGGATTATCAGGATTAGAATTGTGCCAACGGCTGCGTGCTAAAAATAATCATTTGCCTGTCTTAATGTTAACAGCTAGAGACCGGATGGAAGATAAAGTTGCTGGCTTAGATGCAGGAGCAGATGACTATTTAGTAAAGCCTTTTGGCATGGCAGAACTCTTAGCAAGATTGCGGGCATTGCAACGACGATCTCCTCAATTACAACCCGAACAACTGACAGTTGTAAACCTGACTCTTGACTACGGAACTAGAACTGTTTATCATTTCAATCTGAAAGGAGAAAAGCAGATAATTTCATTAACTAATAAGGAATTTCAACTACTAGAATATTTGATGAGACATCCCAATCAAATTGTTACTAGCGATCGGATTAGAAATCAGATATGGGAGGCAGATGCAGACGCATTTAGCAATGTAGTAGCAGCTCAAATGCGTTTGCTGCGACGCAAACTAGAATCAGTTGGTTGTGCGGCAAATCTAATCGGAACCGTACACGGTGTAGGATACCGCCTGAATCTAGGGCTATGAATCAAAATAAACTATTTAATCAGACTCGGTGGCGATTAGCTCTCTCAATTGCTGGAGTTATGGGCTTGATTTTGAGCTTGTTAGGATTTGGTGTTTATAAAGCAATTGCCCATGCTCATTGGGTAGCTTTAGACCGCGAACTAGAATCGGTAGCGGGGACGCTACACGACAGCCTAGAACTAAAATTGAAACAACCTGGACGCTTAGAGTCGATTGTATCTGAACTTTTACCTAATCTTCGCCTAATTGGGGTTAATAGTATTCACAAGGAGAGTGTATCTAACCGCCACATTTTAAGTGCGATTCATCAAGGTTATTATTATATACGTTTATTTGATACTTCCGGTAATTTAATTGCGATTGCAGGGACGGATTTCGACCAATTACCCCAAACATTTAACTCTCAAACTTGGCAAACTATAACTGATAGTAAAGGCAACATCTATCATCAAATTTCAGTATCACTGCATACTCAAAACCAGCAAGATTGGGGATATTTTCAAGTAGGAAGGAGCCTTCAAGACTTC
This sequence comes from Kamptonema formosum PCC 6407, assembly GCF_000332155.1. Classification (GTDB taxonomy): domain Bacteria; phylum Cyanobacteriota; class Cyanobacteriia; order Cyanobacteriales; family Microcoleaceae; genus Kamptonema; species Kamptonema formosum. The sequence goes on from NZ_KB235903.1 coordinate 1,057,932, forward strand.
AACGATTATCTCAGTACAGTTAAATGGGTTCTACAATTAGGGTTGCCCACAGCCTTAATTTTGGTCGGAGTTGCTAGTTGGTGGTTAGCCGGATTAGCAATGAAACCTATTTACCAATCCTACCAACAAATTCAACAGTTTACAGCCGATGCTGCCCACGAATTGAGAACGCCTTTAGCGGCTACTTTAGCTACAGTAGAATCCGCACTTTTGTTGCCTAACTTAGATGAAAAAGAGGCGCGAGAGATGTTGCGAACAGTAGAGCGTCAAAACCAGCGATTGACTCAGTTAGTTGTTGATTTATTGTTGCTAGCTCGTATGGACAGACAATCTGTATCAGTGCGCCACCAGTTATGTTGTATTAACGATCTTGTTAGCGACTTAGTAGACGAATTAGCCGTGTTAGCAATTGCTGCTAAAGTAATACTAACATCGGAAGTTAGAGTGCATCAGCCGTTGAATGTTGTAGGTGATTCTGACCAACTTTATCGTTTAGTTTCTAATTTAATTATTAATGCTATTCAATATACGCCGCCGAAGGGCAAAGTAACTGTTATTGTAGAGAAAAGTGACCATTTAGTTATAATTCATGTTCAAGATACAGGTATTGGGATTCCAGTAGCCGATCGCAAGCGAATTTTTGACCGTTTCTATCGAGTCAATATTTCGCGCGATCGCGACACTGGCGGATCGGGATTGGGGTTAGCGATCGCGCAAGCCATAGCCTTAGCACATCGCGGTAGTCTAAGCGTGGAGAGTCAATTGGGTACAGGTAGCACTTTCACCCTGCGATTACCCTTACGAGTTGGACATAATTAAACGTAGGGTGGGCGATCGCCGACAACGATCTTCTGCTATAATTTACAGGCTTGTTGCGGCGATCGCCCACCTTACAATTAGCAATTAGCAATTAGCTATTAGCTATTAGCTATTAGCAATTAGCTATTAGCTATTAGCCATTACCAATTACCCTGTTTTCATACAACTAAAAACCCCTATATTCAGGTATCGCCCTAACCTCCATCTACCAATATCTAACTCATCACTGATTCGGCAACTCATTAACGCAATATACAAGTTCAGTCAACACGCAGGGAAAAGAACCAAACCTCGTATCGCGCAAATTTGTACTCTTTAAATCAGTATTCTCACGCAAAGAAAGATCTATATTTGTACCGCTCAATTGTCCTTGAGGAAGCCTTGCTTGTGACAAATCTGCATCTTTCAAATTTGTATCTCGCAGATCGGTATAAGTCAAGTCAGCCCCACTTAGATTAGCCCTTTCCAAATTCACTCTAAACAGAAACGATCTTCTCAAATCCGTATTTGATAAATTAGCGCCATTAAGATGAGATTCTCCCAAATTTGCTGTATAGAGTTTAGCATTTTGGAGATTAGCTCTCATTAAATTTGCTTTTCCCAAAAAAGCGTAGGATAAATCAGCTCCCCGCAAGTCAGCACTCCACAAGTTAGCCCTAGATAAATCTGCATTAAATAGGTTACTATTTGATAAGTTAGCATTCGTCAAGTTAGCGCCCATTAACTTAGCTTCATACAAGTTTGCGCCGCTTAAATCTGCTCCTTCCAAATCAGCTTCAAATAGGTTAGCCTTAAACAAGTTAGCATTTCTCAAGTCGCAGCCATAACAGCTCCTAGTTTCCAGCAATTGCCTAACGTGCTGTGGATTCTCCGCCTTGACAGCACTTGCTATAGAAAGTGGTGCAAAAATCCCTGCCATCGCCAATGCTGTAAGTTTCATAAGCGCCATAACCTCTATTAGACTACCAAATCTCACTCAAGTCTAACACAAATCCCGGCAATATCGGCTCACCGCTAACCGTCGCCGGATTATCTAAACATTCCTCTGGAACTTCTGGACGGTAAATATGAACTTTTCGCGGTTTTCTATCAATCAACAGACCCAGTTTTACGCCTTCCTGAATATACTCCTGCATCTTTTCCTTAAGCAATTTCAAACTATCGCTAGGCGACCTTAATTCTATCACAAAATCAGGACAAATCGGGGCAAATTTCTCTTTTTCTTCAGGCGATAAAGAGTTCCATCTTTCTAACTTAATCCAAGAAACATCAGGTGACAGTGTTTGTCCAGAAGAAAACGTAAACCCCGTACTAGAATCAAACGCGATCCCAGTCTTATCTTTCTTTGCCCACACCCACAACTGACCAAATATGTCGCCATTGCGGTTTCCTGTTTCTGAACCAGTCGGTGACATAATAATAACTTCTCCTGTTTTAGTCCTTTCAATGCGTAAATCCCGATTAATTTGACAGAAGTCAAAAAACTGGTCATCAGTCATCTGAAAAGTTGAAGGCATTTTCAACACTAAACTCGATAAAGTCATAGTTTTTTTCCTCCAAATAGTAGGGCGGACAAAGCCCGCCCCAACTCCAAATTAAGCTTCGTCTAAAGCTGCAATTCCGGGCAATTCCTTACCTTCTAACAACTCCAAACTTGCACCGCCACCAGTTGAAATGTGGCTCATTTCTGCGCCTAAATCCAACATTTCCACAGCCGCAACCGAGTCGCCGCCGCCGATAATAGTGCTAGTACCAGTCTTAGTCAAACCAGCAAGAGTTCGCGCGATCCCTTCCGTTCCCGCAGCAAATTTCTCCATCTCAAACACGCCCATTGGCCCATTCCAGATTACCGTCTTGCAATCCGCCAAAGCATCTTGGAAAGTCTTAACTGAATCAGGCCCAATATCTAAACCCATCCAACCATCAGGGATCGCCTCGACGCTGACAATTTGAGTGTTAGCATCAGCCGCAAACTTATCAGCAACTACGACATCCGTAGGTAACAGAAAAGTAACGCCGCGCTCCTTTGCCTTGGCTTCCAAAGACTTCGCCAATTCTAGCTTGTCATCTTCTACCAAAGACTTACCAACATTCAAACCACGAGCCTTATAAAAAGTGAAAACCATGCCGCCGCCTAAGATCAATTTGTCACATTTTTCTAGCAGCTTTTCAATCACGCCAATCTTACTCGAAACCTTAGAACCGCCGATAATAGCAGCCAAAGGACGTTGAGGATTTTCGATCGCGCCTTGCAGGTATTCCAACTCTTTCTCAATCAACTTCCCGGCCACCGAAGGACTGAGATATTTCGTCACTCCCTCCGTAGAAGCATGAGCCCGGTGAGCCGTGCCAAAAGCATCATTCACGTACAAATCCGCAACTGAAGCTAAATTTTTCGCAAATTCCGGGTCATTCGCCTCTTCTTCTGGGTAGAAGCGGACATTTTCTAGCAAAATTACATCGCCATCTTGCATCGCTGCCACAACCCCAGCGACTTCCTCACCGATGCAGTCGCTAGGCTTTTTAACCTCTTTTCCCAGCAATTCCGAGAGACGCGCCGCCACAGGTGTCAAACGTAGCTTATCACTCACGCCCTTGGGACGACCGAAGTGGCTACAGAGGATCACCTTAGCGCCTTTAGAAGTTAAATCCTCAATCGTGGGCAGAGCAGCCCGGATACGAGTATCATCTGTGATGTTGCCGTTGTCGAGCGGCACATTAAAGTCAGCCCGCACGAGTACCCGTTTGCCGGATAAATCTGATGCCGATAAATTTGCTAGAGTCTTTTTTGTCACAGGATCACCCTCCTTTAAGTGTGTTTTTGTCTAATTTCCTTTGAATTTAGGCCGGCGCGGGTCACTCGCACGCTTGGCCTCCGACGCGAGAAATCGCGTCTAGTCAAAAAACAGGCGGATGGAGCAAGCTCCACTGACTGGTTCACCGTAAACATTTTATCGAAGTCCGCGTCTTGGAGATGCGATCATGTTTAAGACTGTTTTATTTCCTGTCGATCAAAGCCGAGAAGCCCGCGAAGCTGCTGAAATGGTTATTCAAATCGTGAAGAACTACAGCTCTCGCTTGATTATCCTGTCGGTGCTGGAAGCGCCCGCACCGGAGGGCGATTCTCCAGTCCATGAGAAGATGACTTCTGCTGATGCAGTGGCCAAACTGCTCAAGAGCGCCCAATCTATGTTTGCACAGCAGGGGATCGAAGCCGAAACTATCGAGCGCGAAGGCAAACCTGCTTTCACGATCTGTGATGTGGCGGATGAGGTTGGGGCGGATTTAATTGTGATGGGCTGTCGGGGAGTTGGTTTAACTGAAGAGGGAGCAGGGGATAGCGTCACCAATCGAGTGATTAATCTCTCTCCCTGTCCGATTTTGATTGTTCCCTAGCATTGTTAACGGTTAACGGTTAACAGTTAACCGTTAACTGTTAACTGTTAATTGCCTGGAGATATACATTTCGCTGTCATTGTGAGGGTCGCCAAGCAATATCAAGGCTTGGCGATCGCTTCGCGCTCCTGTCGATCGCGTCAATTTCGTAGTAGTGGCCAAGGCGCGCTCTCTTGTCAGATTTAGCGGGTCTAGCCACTACTATCGCAGTCGCCCAGGCGACACCAGATACGATGCCTGCGGCTGGCTACGCCTACGATTGCTTCCACCCGCTTATTCTATTCCCTTCTTCCCTTCTTCCCTAGCCCCTAGTCCCTAGCCCCTAGTCCCTAACTACACAAGCCAACTAACAACTAACAATTTTTTATGAAAATTCAATGGTATCCGGGTCACATTGCTAAGGCTGAACGAAAACTGAAAGAACAGCTCAAGCGTGTGGATGTGGTGCTCGAAGTCCGAGATGCCCGAATTCCGTTGGCGACTCATCATCCTCAAGTGCCGATGTGGGTAGGCGAGAAGGCGCGAGTTTTGGTAATTAACCGCATGGATATGATTTCGCCGCGAGTGCGAAAAGTTTGGGAAGAGTGGTTTGAGGCCCAGGGTGAGGTTCCTTATTTTACTAATGCTCAGCATGGCCAGAGTGTCGAGGCGGTGGCGATCGCGGCGCGGGATGCTGGGGTAAAGTTGAATCAACGGCGGCGCGATCGCGGGATGCTTCCTCGTCCAGTTCGTGCTGTGGCGATTGGCTTTCCCAATGTGGGCAAATCGGCTTTAATTAATCGATTATTAGGGCGGCGGGTGGTCGATAGTGCCAGAAGAGCAGGGGTGACGCGAAGTCTTCAGTGGATTCGCATTTCTGAGGAAATTGAACTACTAGACGCTCCAGGGGTAATTCCGACTAGAATTGAGAATCAAGAGGACGCTGAGAAATTAGCTATTTGTGAAGATATTGGCGAGGCTGCTTATGACAATCAGGGTATAGCGGCAGCGATGGTGGATCTATTAACATATCTTGAGACTACCAGTGATGGTTTGATCTCCGCATCTGGTTTAAAGTCTCGCTATGAATTAGACGCAACATCTATTAATGGTGAAAGCTATTTGCATGAGGTAGCAAAACTGCGTTATCAAGGAGATGTGGAGCGTACAGCGCGAAAAATGTTAAATGATTTTAGGACTGGTTTGTTAGGCCAACTTGCTCTGGAATTGCCCCCAAATTGAAGTGAATATAAACATGATAAGATGATCCAAGAAAGGAATTAGATCGCCTGCTTTTTAGGAGTTGTATTTGACGTTTAATTATCTCCTCCTACTTAGTGCTGCTAATGCACCGCCAATATCTTCCTGTTGAAGCCCTATATGCAATGGTTTTAAATTAAGCAAAGTTAAGCATACAAGAGTGAAATGACATCTAGATGCTTGCCTTGATAGAATTGTAAAATCTGTTTATTTTAACGCAATTGTACTCTGAATAACATAGATTTATAAATTACCTTTTTAGCATTTGAGACCTACAATTAACACTAAGCAGCGGAATTTGATATTATGGATGACCTCAAATTAAAACTGCAAATAGATGGGCTAATAGAAAAAACAGTAGCAGTAAACCGCGATGATTATATTGTTGGTCGCTTACCAGAATGCGATTTACAAGTACCTTTTGCCGATATTTCTCGCCGCCATACCCGTTTCTACAAAACAGCTTCCGGGGAATGGTTAGTAGAAGATATGGGTAGCAAAAATGGTACTCGCTTAAATGATGTCCAGATTACCTATCCTCAAAAACTAAATCAGGGTGACAATGTAAATTTAGGACATAATATTAGTATAATTATTGTTTTAGACAGCCGCCCCCAACCACAGCCTCCAGAAATAGGAAGTCTGGGGGAAGGAATGACGATTCTAGTTAAGGCTAAAGAACTGCAAGAACAGTGGATAGAACCGGATACAAAAATTGAAAATATCAGTAATTATCGACAAGCTATTGACAGACTCAAATATTTGGTAGATATTGCCAAGTTTCTGAATAGTGCTGAATCTATAGAAGCAATTTTTTCCCAGGTACAGGAAGTTGTATTCCGTGACAATAAAAATATTGAACGATTGGCACTATTAATTGATGTTACTGGTACGGGCAAATTGGAAGTAGTTAATGCTGCGGCTAAAACACTTGCTGAACAGGAAGAGATGCCTACTGATGGTAGTTGGATCAGTCGTACAATTTGTCAAAAAGTATTTGCAGAACAAGTTGCTATTAAAACGGCTGATGCTCAAATGGACGAACGGTTTGAAGAAGAAATGAGTATTATTGTCAAAGGAATTCGCAGCGCGATCGCAGTACCTTTATGGAACGAACATAAAGTTTTTGGCGTACTTTATGGACACGCTCAATTGTCTTCAGAGGAGTGGCAAAGAGGAGGTGATGAAGACCTGAGCTTTTTTTCGGCTTTAGGCAATTTGGTCGCTTCTAGCGTGCAGCGATGGCTGTTAGCACAGAAACTTAGAAGTGAAGAGACAATGCGGCAAAGATTAGAGCGATATCATTCTCCAGCAGTGGTACAACAGTTAATAGCAGCTTCGGCACTTATAGACGATCGTTTACCACCAGTAGAGCGCGAAATTAGCATTTTATTTGCTGATATTGTTGGCTTTACTGCTATGTCTGAACGCTTAAGTCCAGCAGAAGTTGCAAAATTACTCAATAATTTTTTCGAGGAAATGCTGCGGGAAGTTTTTGCTGCTGGCGGAACGTTGGATAAATTCATTGGAGATTGTATTATGGCATTTTTTGGCGCTCCTGAACCTCAGTCAGATCATGCTGAGCGTGCTGTAGAAGCTGCGGTAGGAATGTTAGAGCGGTTAGATGAACTTAATGCCAGCGGTACTTTAGGAGAACCTCTGCAACTGCGTATTTCTATTAATAGCGGTAAGGCTGTTGTTGGCGATGTGGGTAGTCTCAAAAGGGTGGATTATACGGTTTTGGGTTCGACGATTAATCTCGCCTCTCGCATGGAAAAAGTTTGTCCTCCTGGGGAATGTGTGGTGAGTGAGAATACTTATGCTATGTTGCGATCGCGCGAAGGTTTTGAATCGATCGGAGACTTTCGTTTTAAAGGTATTGACAGGCCAGTAGTAGTATACCAAACTAAGAGGCATGATGCCTCTTAAGAGTCTGCTTTTTTCAGCTAAAATCTGGACTGATCTTTGTTATTTACTTTCCCATTTGATGAGAGTTTATCACCCAAATCTGGGTTAGTCATACCCTTTATTAGTAATTCTGCCGTCATTGCGAGCGGAGCGAAGCAATCGCCTAGTCTCTGCGATTGCTTCGCTCCGCTCGCAATGACAATAAAGGGGTGAAAAACCCGGATTTGGTAAGTAAATCCACCTAATTAAACATAAGATCGGGATGGCTAAAAAGCTTACGGTATAAACATTCTTCATTCTTCATTCTTCATTCTTCCTTCTTCCTTCTACTTATAACCCCGGCATCTGAGCGATAAAAATACCCTCCACAGCGCCGCATTACGTTAGAAATGCGTAAATCCTGAGAGTATAGTTGCGTCCACCCTACGGGATAATTTCATTGCTAGAGCTTTTACTTTTTCTACTAGGGTTAGGTGTTAACTCTGGCGGCGAAACTTGAACAGAACCCCATTCTTTCAAAAAGATATTTAGGAGAGCTTCTTGCTGTGCGCGAAATTCCTCAACATTTTCCCCTCCATTCATCATCACAAACCAAACAGTTCCTTGTTTTTTAGTTGGTAGTGCTCCTCCTAAAGCGCTAACATAATCGAGAGTTCCAGATTTGACAACAGCTAATGGCGGAATCTTGCGCTCATTTAAGATTCCCGGATCTTTTCCAACTACTGTTAAAACATCTGCAATTGTCATATTGTAAGGTTGCAAATAGCGCTCAAGTGCTAAAAACATTGCACAGGCGGCGCGAGGAGAAATCCGATTTTCTTCACTTAAGCCAGAACCATTAACGAGTTGAATTTCTGCGGGGGGAACTCCTGCGATTTCTGCGGCTTTTTGGGCTACTACTTTTGCTCCGCCGACAGTATCAGCTAACATATCAGCCATCAAATTATTGCTGTATTGATTCATTTTCTTTACGAGTTCGGCTAAAGGTAAAGAATAATGGCGAACTAGAGGCTGAATATTGGTAGGAGTTGTGGGTAAAACTTGTACTGAACCGTCAATTATTATCTGTGGTTTAGGAGTTCCTACTGGCAAAGTTTGATATTGGCTTTCAGCTTCTGAAGACCAAATTTGGCTATTTAACCCCTCTTTAAGCAGAGAGCCGGCTTTTTGGGGGTCAAGTTCAAAGTTCATGTAAAATTTACCGATAATTATCAAATTGCCAGTTATTCGCTTAATACCTTTTTGATTTAAGGTGTTACCGAGGGCAATTGCTTCTTCCCAGATAAATAACGGATCTTCGTCTCCCTGAATTACTAAATCGCCTTTTAATATCCCTTTTTCAATGGGGCCGGTTGCATTGATTACAGTGACAAATTGACGATCTGGGCCAAAAGTTTGCAAGGCTGCTAGAGTTGTTGCTACTTTGGTAATTGAAGCTGCTGGTAGAGGGATTGTGCCTTGATGATTTGCTAAAAGAGTGTTTTTAGATTGTATCCACACCCCTTGTTTTTCTTTAGAAACTCCTTTAGCAGCTAGTTTTTTGATGTATTGCTGAATGATAGAATTAGCTGCTGTATCTGGATTAGCTGGAGATAAAATTGATAATTTATCTTCTTTCTTGACTGAGGCAGGAGTGGCATCAGACTGAGGAGATGGAGATGGAATTTTAGGTGCTTCATTAGCAGTACATCCAGCAATAATTACTAGAACTATTCCCGATATTGCCGCAGTCAAGTGTCTGATTTTTAGCATTACTTTAATTTAGCTCAACTTGATCCCAATCGGGACTTACGCCAAACTATATTATAATGTAATCGTGTTTATTAACGCAAGAAGTGTAAAAATTACGGGTAACTTTGAAGTAAAGACTGTTACGGGCAATGCCACTCTACGTTTAATTATTTTATTCTACTTATGAACTATTGGCTGATGAAATCGGAACCCAATGTTTACAGTATCACAGATTTGAAACGGGATCTTACTTCTCTATGGGACGGTGTTCGCAACTATCAAGCTCGCAATTATTTACGGCAAATGAACCAGGGAGACTTAGTATTTTTCTACCATTCTAATAGTAATCCGCCGGGAATTGTCGGTTTAATGCGTGTAATTGAAACCGGGATATCCGATCCTACTCAATTTGACCATCAAAGTGAATATTACGATCCTAAGTCAACTTTAAATGCTCCTCGATGGCAGACAGTTAGTGTGGAATTTGTTGAGGAATTCGCTAAATTAATATCGCTCGATCTGCTTAAACAAGAGTTTACTAACGATCGGCTTTTATTGGTTCAAAAGGGGAATCGGTTATCAGTAATGCCCATAGCTGAGGATGTAGCTAAGAAGATATTGGCGATGAAATAATATTAGCACTATGATAAAAATACTAGCACTATGCTTAAGAGGGTCTAAGCGGAATCATAACTTTAAATTCTGCGCCTTCTCCCGGTGTGGAAATACATTCTAAAGTTCCACCGTGCCGCTCTGTGATAATCTGATAACTAATTGATAGACCCATCCCTGTACCTTTACCAACAGCTTTGGTGGTAAAAAATGGGTCAAAAAGTCGCTCTAGCACGCTTTTTTGTATTCCTGGCCCATTATCAATAATCCTAATTTCTACATAGTTAGCATTCGATACTTGAGTGTAAATGCTAATACTGCTCGGCATTTGCTTCATTTCATTTATAGACCTTTGTGCATCTCTTTCATCTAGGGCATCCAAGGCATTGCTCAGAATATTCATAAACACTTGATTTAGCTGTCCGGCACTACACTCAACTAAAGGCAATTTGCCATATTCTTTGATAATATTAATCGCAGGTCGGTCGCTTTTTGCCTTAATTCGATGTTGCAAAATCATCAGCGTACTGTCGATACCTTCATGAATGTTTACTTCCTTCATTTCGGCTTCGTCCATACGTGAAAAGGTGCGTAGAGAGGTGACAATTTGTTGGATTCGCTCAGATCCTACTTTCATGGAAGAGAGAATTTTTGGTAAATCTTCTAATAAAAATTCAATATCACTCGCTTCAATTTCCTCTTGGATTTCCCTAACTGGCTCTGGATAGTGTGTTTGGTAAAGTTGTAGCAGTTTAAGTAGATTTTGAGTATAGTCATTGGCGTAGGTAAGATTGCCATAGATAAAGTTAACTGGGTTATTAATTTCATGGGCAACTCCAGCAACTAGCTGACCTAAACTAGACATTTTTTCACTCTGAATCAGTTGAGATTGAGTGCGTTGTAGCTGTCGCAAGGCTAGCTCTAAATCGAGGGCTTGCTGTCTTAATTGGGATTCTGAATGCCGCAGAGTTTCTTCTACAAGTTTGCGATCGCGAATGTCACGGGCAATACCCATAAAACTAATAATATTACCCTTAGCATCTTTAACAGGCGAAATATTACAGGTAATCCAATGCCAACTACCGTCTTTATGTTGGGTTCGCAACTCAAGTCCAGCCTGCTTCTCGCCAGTTTCAATAATACAGTTAAGAACTGCTGTAACGGCTGGCAAATCTTGAGGGTAAATCAAGGGTACAAAAGACTTTCCTAAGAGTTCTGATATCTCATAGCCGATGAGATCGGATATCTTGGGCGAAAGATATGTGAATATTGAATCTATTGAATGTTCGTAAATCAAATCATTGGCATTTTCTACTAATCTACGGAATTTAGCTTCACTTTCAGCAAGGGCGGCTTCTGCTAGTTTACGTAAGCTAATATCGCTAGCGATACCTGTTGCACCTAATATATTTCCTGCCTCGCCACGTAGCGCGATCGCATTAAATATGAGATTGATAAGTCGGCCATCTTTAGCAATTTGAATACTCTCATACTGAAGGAGTGCTTCTCCACCTAAAACACAAGTAAAAGCTTCAAAATCTTTCTGAATTTGTTGGGGTGGGATAAAGTCAGTAAACTGCCTACCGATCATTTCTTCCGGCTCATAGCCGTAAATTTTTTTAACTGCTGGGTTAACAAAAGTATAGCGTCCTTCCAGATCTACAGACCAGATCATATCTTGAGATGTATTGACTAAGCTGCGATATTTGCTCTCACTTTCTTGGAGAGCAATTTCTGCGGCTTTACTGTTAGTAATATTAGTGGCAGTAACTACTAACTGGTGAATTTGTAAATTGCGATCGCGCAATGGAGTCACATTTAGCAGCCACCAAGTTTCGTCACTATTGATATAAAATCGCTCCTCAAAAGAAATAGTTTTTCTATATCTAATAGCTTCTGCAAAATGCTGGCAGTAGAGTGTTGCCATATCAAGGGAAAGTGCCTCTGATATGGTTTTTCCTAGTAGGAATTCTATCGGTAATCTGGTGATTCTTTCCATTGCGGGATTGAAGCGAACGTAGCGAAAATCCGCCCCACCATCCAACACATCTAAGACAAAAATACCGTAATCTACGCCATCCCAAATTCCCTGTAAAAATTGCGCTTGTTGCTGAAGTTGTTGCTCTACTTGTTTGCGTAAGCGCAGCTCGTCGTAGACATCACTAATTTCTGTAGAAACCCCCACCATTCCAATTACTTCGCCAGTGGCGTTGCGAACCGGAGATAGTTGACTTTCGTATACTGCATCGGCTAATTCAGTAATCACACCCTTGACTTTTTCCCCGGCTAGAGCGCGATTTATGCTATCAATAGTATCTGGTATATCTGGGTAAAGTTCGCTAACAAATTGACCCACGACTTCGCCTGGTTGCAATCCTATAGCTTCCAATCCTTTACCTTCAGAAAAGGTGAAGCGACCTTGAGTATCGATCGCAAATAAAATCAAGGGTGCAGATGATAGTAAAGTTAGCAGTCGAGATTCACTTTGCTCTAATGCGGCTGTGCGTTTTTCTATTTCTGCTTCTAGTTCTTCGTTAACTTGCCGCAAGGCTATTTCTCTTTGCTTACGAACTGTGATGTCTTGACCGAAACCAGTTGTGCCAATGATTTTACCTTCGCTATAAATCGGAGTTTTTATTGTTTCGACCCATAAATTATTTCCTAATGTATCGACAACTACTTCTTCAACTACTTTTTGTTGTCCTGAAACAATGACTTGAAAATCGTCTTCACGATATTTTGCCGCTAATTCTGCTGGCCAGAGCTCGAAGTCAGTTTTGCCTACTATATCTTCTGGAGTCCGACCGCAAGCTCTGGCAAAGGGTTCGTTAACTGCAATATATCTGCTTTCTGGGTCTTTGAGCCAAGCAATATGGGGTATATTGTTAAGCAGGGATTTAATCTGGCGTTCTTGTTTTTTTAGGTTTTCTTCTGCTAATTGCCGATCGAGTATTTCTTGTTGCAACTGAGTCACACTCTGTTGCAATCGATCTGTACGCTCCTCAACTGCCTTTTCTAATTCTGCATTTGATTGCCGTAAGGCTGACTCTGCCTTTTGGCTTGTTGCTAACTGTGTTTCTAACTCAGCGACGCGATCGCGTAGTATTGTCAATTGGTGCAGCAATTCAGCGGACATAAACTGATTGTTAAGTTAAGCTGTTACCCAATCTACAGTCTAGACCCAATTTTGAGTTACACGGAAATTAAGCTTACAGAACTTACGATCTTTCCCGCCAAATTTTAATAGATCGATCGCTTCCCCCACTCGCTAAACTCTTCCCATCCCCGCTAAAAGCAAGAGACAAAACATCCCCAGAATGACCGCTGAGAATTTCCAGCAAAACGCCTGTATCTACGTCCCACAAAGAAATTTGACCTTCCCGACCACTGCTAGCTAAAATCTTTCCATCCCCGCTAAAGGCAACAGAGAAAACACTTTCGGAATTATCTGCGATCGCGTGTAGCAATTCCCCTTTACCATCTCCATTTACCCGCCATAGCTTGATCGTACCATCTCGGCTACCGCTAGCTAAAATTTTCCCATCGGGACTAAAAGCTACTGCAATTATCCAGTTTGTATGACCAGACAAAGTACAAATCGATCTGCCAGTAGCAATATCCCAAAGTTGCACAGTTTTGTCCCGACTGCCACTAGCTAAAAGCTGACTATTAGGACTAAAAGCTACTGCAAAAACCCCCTCAGAATGACCCGTAATAGTTTGCGTACACTTGCCTTTCTGCAAATTCCACAATCGGATAGTTTTGTCACGACTGCTACTAACTAAACTCTGACCATCAGCACTAAAAGCAACTGTATAAACCCGGTCTGAATGTCCCACCAAACTATACCACCATTTGCCTTTTTTCAAATCCCACATCTGAATAGTCTTGTCGCGACTGCCACTAACTAAACTCTGACCATTAGGATTAAAAGCAACACAATTCACCCAATCAGAATGACCTCTAAGTGTATACCATCGATTCCCTGTATCCAGTTTCCAAATCTCAATAGTATTGTCTCCACTACCGCTAGCTAAAGTTTGATTGTCAGGACTAAATGCCACAGATGTGACTGAATCTAAATGTCCCGTCATCGTATAAATAATTTCCCAAGTTGGCGATCGCAGCGGCACTGATAACTTTTTCCTAACAGGTGGAGGTGCGATCGTAGGCCCTGGCATTGTTAACTTAGGAACAGGTCTAGATGCAATTGTTGGTACTACAACTGGTTGCTGAAAATCTAAATCATCCAGCACCTCCGTTGCCGATCTATAGCGGCGACTCAAGCTAGTTTCTAACAATTTATCTAAAATATTTCCCAGCTTAGTACTCACCGAATTTTTATTCAAATAATCTCGCCATACCCATTTATCCTCGTTGATATCGAACAAATCAAAAGGAGAAAGTTCCGTAAGCAAATGAATGCAAGTAGCACCTAAACTATATAAATCGCTGGCAAAAACTGCCTGCCCTCTAACTTGTTCAGGTGCAACATATTCGGGACTGCCGATAATAGTTCCGGTTCCTCCACCTTGAGTTACTACTTTCGCTGCACCAAAATCAACTAAAGCCAGATTTCCAACTGGGTAACTTAAAAACAAAGAAGTATCAGGAGGTTGCGGAGGTTTTCTAATAATATTGGCTGGTTTAATATCGCGATGAATCACTTGGCGATCGTGAACAAACTGCAAAACAGGTAGTAAATCTTTCAACAAACTCCGAATCTTAGCTTCACTAAAAGCACCTGCGATCGCTAATTCTTCTGCTAAATTTTCACCCCCAACAAACTCCTGAACTAAATACTGGTGGCCATCCTGTTCGAGATGGGCCAGCAGATCGGGAATTTGCGGGTGTTTTCCCAGTTCATCCAGTCTCGCCGCTTCTCGGTTAAATAATTCTGCTGCTTTCTCAGCATTATTAGTACCTAGTGACTGCGGAAAAAACTGCTTGATAACGCAGCGAGGTTTAGACGGTTTATCTTCATCAATTGCCAGGAAAGTTCTACCAAAACCCCCTCTGCCAATGGGTTTGATGGCGCGATACCGTTCTTTTAGCAACAGTTTTGCGCCACAAGTTAGGCAAAACCTTGTAGCGTCGGGATTTTGGGGGTTCTGGCAGGAGGGGTTCAGACAATAACTCATAACCGGAAGCAAGAATCGGCATAAGTATATATTGACACTTTCCTGATGATTCTATGACTCTGCTTGGATTTTCAGAGCATACTCTTTAAACCTTTCCAAATCAGCCTGAATTGTCGATTCCACCACGCGGCCCAAAAATAAATTATCCATTAATTTGCCGAGAATGCCAGGAATCGCATAAGCTACTGTTAGCCTCACAATGCTGCTACCTTTGCGATCGTAAAATCTAACTGCACCGCGATTAGGCAACCCATCGACGGATTCCCACTGAATAATCTGGCAGGGAACTAATTTCAAAATGCGGGAAAGCCAGCTAAATTCTAAGTTTCCTGTCGCTAGTTTCCACCGGGACAACTCTGGATCTTCTTCGAGAATATGCACTGATTCAATCCACTTCATCCAGCGTGGCATTTGTTCTAAGTCAGACCAAAGACTCCACGCCATTTCTATCGGGATGGCAACTTCTACTTGTACGCTATGTTCTAACCAATCTGACATTTTTTTAATTGTTAATTGTTAATTGTTATTTGTTAACTGTTAACTGTTAACTGGTAATTGTTAACTGTTAACTGGTAATTGCTAACTGTGTTCAAAACTTAAAACTTGGGTGATAGATTGCGCTGGCGCTCCACCTATCCTACAATTCACTGAATATTGTAGGGGGGGCGCTGCCATAATCTCTGTCCTAATCGTAATATTATGATTGCGGCAGCGCCCACTTTACTAATTAGAAATTAGAAATTAGCGATTAGCAATTAGCGATTAGCAATTAGCCATTAGCCATTAGCCATTACCCATTACCCATTACCCATTTCTAAAATCGCCTTAGCTGCCTGACGGCCTGAAATAGTTGCTCCTTCCATACTATCAATGTAGTCTTGTTGAGTGTAACTTCCTGCTAAGAAAAAATTAGCTATGGGAGTTTTTTGAGCGGGACGAAAAGCATCCATTCCCGGTGCTTCGCGATACAAAGATTGAGCTAGCTTAACTACACTATACCAAGTCATATTTAATTCCCGTGCTGATGGGAATAAATCTAAAACTTGCTTAAGGACGTGCTGCGCGATCGCTTCATTATTCTCCTTAATAAATGGATCGCCCGGAGTTAACACCAACTGTAACAGAGAACCTTCTCCTTTCTTATAGTAATCGGCCGGACTGGCTAATGCCAAGTCAGCAAAACAGGAAAAATCGGCATCTGCTGAATAAAGCAAATTATCTATTCCTACAGCATGACTTAACTGCTTGCGCTTCTCAGGATCGTCTAACTCTGTCACCCACCCATCAAACCGCAATTGTACCGTTGCTACTGGTACTGCATCCAATTTATAAATATTGTCAAATTCCGACCATTTGCGCCAATCATGAGGCAAAATTTTCTGCACTCCGGGGACATCGCCAGCGAAAAGGTAAGCATCTGCGGTAATAGTTTCTTCTGTTTCTCCTTTCGCGATCGCTAACCCCGTCACGCGAGTTTCGCCGCCATCTTCTGCAAACAAAATTTCCCGCACTCGCCGCCGCGTATAGATTTTAACACCCCGATCTTCCAAATATTTAACAATCGGTTTATGCAAATATTCATTCGGAGAACCCTGCAACATTCGCATCACCGAGGCTTGAGTTCGACAAGCAAAAAACTGAAAAATTGTCAACATACACCGGGCAGAAATATTTTCAGTATCGATAAAACCCAGTGCGTAGGCGATCGGATTCCACATCCGTTTAAGACTGCCATTATTACCACCTTGACCTCTAAACCAGTCGGCAAAACTAATATTATCTAGCTTGCGAATAGTTCTCATTGCCCCATCAAAGTCTACCAAACCCCGCACAATTGGACTCGTAGCCAGAGCAATCGAATTTTGAATTTTATCTTGTACAGATAACTGAGATGTGGTAAAGAAAGCCTTTAAACCATTAAAGGGAGCGCCAGCAATAAACCGAAAATCCAGAACTCCCGTCTCGCCGCCTCTATTAATAAAAGTATGAGTGTGTTCTTTGAGGAGCAAATTATCAAAAGCCCCTACTTTTTTCATCACTTCAAATAAGTTATAATAGCAGCCAAAAAAGACGTGCAAACCCATTTCTACGTGATTCCCGTCAGGATCGACCCAACTCCCCACTTTACCGCCTACGAAAGGTCGGGATTCAAAAATTTCTACTTCATGTCCGGCATCGACTAAATCAATGGCACAAGTCATGCCAGCTAGTCCAGCACCCGCGATCGCAACCCGCATCTTACCTCTTCCTTTTCTATGCCATTACAGATTATAACAAGGATTGTAGCGGTGCATATTGTTAGCTCTCTGTGTCCAGTATTTAATTAATTTTTACCTGGGTTGCTTTTCAGGTGGTGTTTTATATGGGCGGCGAAAATTCTCAGCCATTGCTTCTTCAGGGCTAGCAAAACACCAGTATACCTTCACACCTGCTCTTTCATGTGTGTAATAGTAGATGCCGCGTGCATCTAATTCATCGATCTCGGCAGTAGCCCGAATAGGAAATTGTGCCGGACAACTGTAGCTATCTCTGGGAGGTACACCATACCTCAATCCTCGTTTTCTTCGCTCTTGTTTAACATATTGTTGATAGCTTTCTTCTTCTCGTCTTTTTCGTTCTTCCTCATGAAACCTTTGTTGTCTCTGTTCTTCCTCCCATACTTTTCGTTCACTTCTTTTTATATCATTCTGCCTTTGAGCTTTTCTAATGCCGAGATTGAGTTCTCGATATGCTTCACTAAATTCAGGATATTTCCTCAATAAGTCTGGAGAATCAGACAAATGCTTTGATATGATACTTGCTGCCTCCTTATATGTTTGTACCGCTTTCTCCAATTCATTTTCTTCTAAAGAATTTATATCCTCTAGATTTTCTTGTGTAAATTTAGTAAAGAGAATCATTGCAGGTTTCAAGCCTATCCACTCAGATGGAACGGAGTAAATAGATGAGATGGCAGGTGCTACAGCGGACAGTATAATTCCCGCTATTAGAATGAGATAGAAAAGTAACAACTGCTTTAGCGTGATGTAACCACAAGCCCAAAGTAGGAAAACAACGACACAAGTTTTTAGGATCTCTCTGATTGCTTTGATAGTAATGAGGGTTACAACTACAACTTTCTGAACTGGTTCAGGCAGCCTATTGAAAAGCTTGACTATGGCAAGCGGATATTTTGAAATTTCACCACAGAGTTCCGCTCTAGTTTTAGCAATTAATCCATATCTTTTTTTTTAATTATTGGGGTCATTTCTTCACCGAGATCTTCTATTTGGATAGCACTGCGACCATACTCGTGAGCCATATCGTATGGTTCGCCAGAAGCTATAGCAGAATAAAAACCACGAGAGTATTCAATGGCCGCTTCGTCACCAACTTCCTGCCTCATAGCAACTACGTAACCAATGTGGTTAGCAATGCCTTTTGCTTGAACAACTGAGTAGCAAGCATTGAGTACCACACACTCAACGTAATTTGCACACAACCCAAACAATGTTGCAAGTGCTTCTGTTGTAATTGGTTTTGCTCTTCCAGCAATATCCTCAAATATTAGACCCTGATTTCCAGCACCATGCCCAGAAAAATGAACAATTTGCGGTCTGTTATACAGCATTATTTGCTGAATGTCTTTTGTGCGAACTGCTGTCTCAATCAAAAGCTCAAAGTTGTCCCTATTCCTAGCCTTTTGTAAAGCTTCTCTGATCTCACGTACTTCTTGATCGAGACGAAGCCGATCAGTTCCTATTGGATTAGCGGATAAAATCAAAATTTTTTTAGCAAGCTGACCTTGAACCATGTGGCAAATGCAGGGTGATTAAAATTACCTACCAGTATAGCTTTGTTGGTGGTTACTCAACAGATACTTTACGGGGACGATGGCAACCAGCGCCACTCTTGTATGATAGGAGAATCTTACCTGTCGTCAGACGAGTTGAGGCACTGAATGAATAACTTATTAACTCGTATTACCCAAACACCCGGTCAGTGCGGTGGTTGCCCTTGCATTCGAGGCATGAGAATTCGGGTAAGCGATATTTTAGAAATGCTGGCAGAAAATGTTAGTATCACTGAAATTTTAGAAGACTTCCCCGATTTGGAATCTGAAGACATCCAAGCCTGTCTGCTGTTTGCTACCCGAAGCATTGGAAAGATTACGAGCAGGAGAATTGATTGTAGAAATTAGTAGCACACCCTAAGCGGATCGCATCGTGAGTGTAAGTTTTTCCATCAGAATCACAACCGGACTGCCATAGGATCTACTCCTGTATTTCCGTTTAAACTCTTCTATTCTAGCCTATTATACAAAAACTAAAAACTACACTCACAGCCCTAATTCTGCTCGTAAAGATTTCAGAGATATCGTTGCTTTTTCTTTAGATAGCTCTTTTAGGAACGACATGAACTCAGTATTTTTCTTGAGCAACTCCACTTCAACGTCAAAATCATCTATCGGCGCAAGCGCAAACATCCCGCCATCAGGCTTTCGTAACACTATCGCTTCACTCTTTGCCAAAATCATAACCTCATCAAGAGTAAATTCACCACTTTCTAACTCAATAATTCTCATAGCTGAACCTCTTTACCACCGATGTATAAGATATTGTGTTCTTTGTGACCTACTGCTTTGATATGAACAACACCACTATCACCCTCTATGACTACATCATAAAATACTCGATACTTCTCAACTCTCAATTCCCAATCGGATAAATCATTCTCTCCAAGCCGTTTTCGGTTGCGTGTTTCAATAATTGGTTCGTAAATCAACTGCTCTTCAACCGCATCAAGAATGATTTGTTGCTCAAATTTCCTGTAAGTGCGGATATGGTTCGCGGCTGTTAAGGTGAAGTCGATTTCAAACATCGTGGGTAACAAGGCTTCTTCTCTCCTGAATAATACCATAAAATAGGTAGATACGCAGAGATTTGGAACCTGAAAACATCCCAGTCTGTCTGCCGTTAGCTATTCATCGCTGCCTCTCTTATAACGTCCACAACTTCTTTAGCACAAGAAATCATCGGAACGTGACTTGATTCTAAAACAATTGTTTTGGCATTAATTCGCTTAGCCAAATCATGTTGTAGTTCAGGCAAAACAGCTTTGTCATTGTTCGCAACAATATACCAGCTAGGCTTATCTTTCCACGCTGGCGAATCTATTTTTGCTTCCAACAATGATGTAGATGGCGGAATTTGAGTAGCATACATCAACGCTGATTTTTCTGCCGGAATGTCACCCGCCAAAATTGTTTGTACCCCTGCTTTTGAAATCCAAATAAAGCCTTCTTGTTCTTGAAAATGCTCCGATGGCGATGCAGATTCGTACTTACTCATCAAATCTATCATCGATTCTCCAGCATCAGGAGCAAGTGCAGCAATATAGACTAAGCCAGAGACTCGTTCATCGTTGCCAACTTCGGTAATAACCATACCGCCCCATGACTGACCAACTAGAATACATTGACCTTCGATGCGATTCAAAGCGCGTTTGGTTGCAGCAACATCATCGGCTAATGATGTCAGCGGGTTTTGCACGGCGACAACTTCGTAGCCTTCTGCCAACAACGTTGAAATAACTTCACTATAACTAGACCCATCTATCCAAAAACCATGAACCAATACAATGTTTTTAACTTTTGTCATGATTGTCTTTCCCTGTCTTACAAAAAACTCTAACCAGCAGTGAGACAAACAAAGGCGATCGCTTTATCCAAAGATACATTTACGAGGGCGATCGCAACCCGCATTTTACCTCTTCCTTATGCCATTACAGATTGTAACAAAGATTAGAACCCCATCAGCCTGAAAAATTAGTAAACTGCGATCGCCAGTTGTATCCCTATTTGGATTCTTTCTAGAGACTCCCTACTAATTTGACCGTAGGGGCCTTGTTCCAGAAATATTTGGCGTAAAGCAGAGACATTTTCGCATACGGCGAGTGAATCTGCTTGCAAACCTCCCTCACCTGCCGCAATTAAAATGCGAGTAGGATTATTTATGCCTGTAAGGTTACTTGTGAAAGGAACGACAATAACAGAATCACTCAATTCGTTGCGGAGATCGAGAGAAACCACAACCACAGGTCGCTTTTTGGTATCGCCTAACTGACGCAATGCTCTACAAAGAAAAATTTCACCTTGTCGGGGATAACCTCTCGTTATTAAGTTAGATTCCATCCGCACTCCACGTTTCTTCTATCTGGTCTTCCACAAAGTCAAACCACTCTTGTTCATCCTCAATATCTGCTTGGGTACGGTTTTGGTAAAACTTTCGCAACTGGTCTTCAATTTGCTTAGCGTACCAGAGGCGAAGTGCTTGCGCGATCGCACCCTCGCGATCGTCAGTCAAGCTGTCGATTTTATCTATAATGTCCGCATCAATGGTGACAGATACTTGTCGCTTTTGGGAATAATTTGACATAGCAATCCAATTTGCGATCGATATTTACAAACAAGGACGATCTTTACTCACCTATTTTCTGTTACTTCTTCCTCCCTTCCTCCTTTACTAGATTAGAGCGCAAAATCCTCCTTCTGCCTTTCCCTTTCTGCCTTCCTCAAAACATTGGCATCAATTGCAACGGCCCAATTCCCAACTCTTTCGGAGGAACAGATCGCACCTCAAACAAAGCCATCATATCCTTATACTGAGGCTGGCCGCGCGACGCACCCGTGATTCCCTTGGAAATAATCAAACCGCACCAACCCTTAGTAACTTGACAGCGGCGATCCCACTTTTTCCTAGCTTCCTCATGCACCGGATCGTCTGCTACAAATTCACCAAACAAGTATAAATCACCACTATGAGCCTGTAAAATCCCTAAATCATAATGCTCATCGGCAAACATATCTTCCCCCGGATTAAAACAAAAAGCCTTAATCCCTCCCGCTTCTTGCAAATCATTAATCATTGTCTTTGCCTTCGGCGCTGAAGTTTGGATCAAAACCACAGGCAAACCATCTCCTACTGCTTCAATATCAGTATCCGCAGGTTGATGAAACAGACCCTTTTCTCGCAGGAAATTGACCGTTTCCCAAGGCAATACACCGATGCTAAGTAAAGAATTTGGCGGCACTAAATCATCCCGGAGCAGCGGCATTTCGATGTCATCATCATCATCGTCATCGTCATCATCAGCAACCATATCCCAAAGTTCTTCAGCCACCTCCGGCATAGTCGAAACCTTCACTGGCATCAACTTATTTTCCCCATCTGATTGAGGAACCGGGATGCGGTAGCGCGTCGAAATGCTAGGGAATTGACCGTCGGCAAGCTTCCGGTGCGATGCCCGTAAAAAGCGGTGAAAAGCTTCTAATGCAACTAAAACAGTTAGTGCCTCTTCTTCATAAAGAATCGAACGTAATCCTTCTAAAGGATGGAGATTGCCAAAATTAGGCTCAATTTCCGAGGCTGGCAAGCTAGCTAAATCAACATCATCGTCATCGTCATCACTTTCATTGCTACTTTCAAACGTGACAAATAAGCAATCTTGACCTAAAAAAGCCTGTTCTAAATTTTCAAAAGATTCTTCATTTACTACCCGTTGCCGAAACTGTTTTAGGGAATCTAGAGAACGATATAGTAACACCCCATAATCCATACCTCCCCTACCCAGTACGGAGACGTAAATAGTAGCAACATCCCACTGATTCAACTCAATCGAAACAATTTGATGTTCGGCCAAGCTATCCCAAGGCGCATCCTGCCAAATATTCCCGGCTTTTTCCCGCAAAGATTCCGCGTATTGAGGCGGTAATTGAGGTGGCTGATTGAGAGCAACTTCTTGCATACCCCGGAATATTTCGTCAATTAAAGGCAAATCCGGTACGTAATCGATCGCAATATCTAAATCCTGAAGCACGCCGCGCAGGAAAAACTGAATTTGTCTGTCTTTAACTACTATTTTTTGGGGACGAGCAACTGGAGCCGGACTTTGAGGATGTTCCATCGCCCGTAGCAAGGAGCGTACAACAGCTTCCGGCCCAGTTTCAGGGGCTACCACGTCCATTGCTCGTACTACTCCTTCCGAACCGTCTACCCAAAGAATGCAGTCGCCAGGGCCTTCCATGTCCTCCTCCGACATCGCATCAGGAGACAAGGGGCGGCGATCGCCTTCCCACACGCTGGGAATTTGCTGTAAGTTTTGTAGCCGACGGAGAGTAGTTCGATTGAGAGCTGCCATAGAGTAAGCCCGAAAGGGTGAAGCATTGATGCGGTGTATTGAGGTTTATTACCGCTTCTCAATCATAGAACCTTATGGTTCGAGAGGGCATCGGGCTTTAAGTACGGAGATCCAGGAGGGACAAGGGGGCTGATTCCTGTAAAATAATATTAAGGATAAAATTAAAGAATTATTCAGATACACAGTATCAGGAGTTCGGAAAGCCGATGACACAAGCCATTTCTGAAACAAAGGGCATTCAGATGACTGAATCCGCCATCCGCCAAGTTCTCTCTTTAAGGGACAAACAGGGTAAAGACCTCTGTTTGCGGGTAGGTGTACGCCAAGGCGGTTGCTCTGGAATGTCTTACATGATGGATTTCACCGACCCCAGCACCGTTGGAGAACACGATGAAGTATTTGACTATAACGGTTTTCAGGTAGTTTGCGATCGCAAAAGCCTTCTTTATCTCTACGGTTTGGTACTAGACTTCAGTGATGCTATGATCGGCGGCGGTTTCCAGTTTACTAACCCCAATGCTAGTCAAACCTGCGGTTGTGGCAAGTCTTTTTCTGCCTAAAATCAGAACTGACGACTGGAGTTCAACAGTTATGAGTTATGAGTTATAAGTTTTAAGTAATAATTCTTTAACTCAAAACTCAAAACTTTTCTTTCCCTTCCCCTTCCCTTCCCCTCCCCCTTCCCTCCCCTCCCCCTTCCCCTCCCCCTTCCCCTTCCCCTTCCCCTTCCCCTTCCTAAACAATGACCAAAACACCTGAAGAACTTTTTCAAGAAGGATTAGAGCGCTACCAAGCTGGCGAAACTGCTTCGACATTGATTCCAGTATTTAAGGAAGTATGCGATCGCGCTCCCAAAAATGGCAACGCCTGGACTAGCCTTGCTTGGCTATACCTTTTAGACAACAAGCCCGCCCCAGCCCTGAAAGCAGCAAAAACCGCAGTCAAACTCAATCCTCACGATCCCCAGTCTCGCATTAACATGGCCTTGGCGATGCTGGAACTCGGCGAAAAAGGAGTGCGTCCTCATATAGAAATGGCGCAGCAGATGGTTATGGCTTCCTCAGAATGGCTAGAGGAAGTTAAGAAAAATCTTGAAGAAGGATTAACTAAAAAACCCGATTGGAAGAGTTTAATCCGCGTGAAGCAATGGCTGCTAGAGGTCTAAAGAACTAAATCTATTTCTCAGGGAGGATGAAGACTTTAAATCTTCCTCTTTGTTGAGAAATTGTAATAATTCATTAAATAACTTTATAGAAAATTCATAAAACTGATGTTAGGATTTGAAAACTTCGGTGATTAACAATCATTGTCGCCAGTTTTTAGACCACCTTAGATAATACCAGGAGTTGTGTGATTATGAGTAATGACAGCAACGTTAATGTGAGACCCGCAACCCGCAATCACAAAGGTTTTTTTGTCCAACCAGCTTCCTATAAGCTAATGAGTATTGATAAGTCTGGATGGGCTTTGATTTGTCTTGATAATGCCGTATGCCACTATGTTGACCCAGATAATTTACAACTTCCCCATAAATCTACCGAAGCCTAATATTAAGCTGGCACTCGCACAGATTTTAATATGCGTTCTATCAAGTAGCTGTCCTGGTTCCAGAGACAGCCACTTTTTTTTTGTTAACTGGTAATTGCTAATGGCTAATGGCTAATGGCTAATGGCTAATTGCTAATTGCTAATTGCTAATTGCTAATTGCTAATTGCTAATTGCTAATTGGGGAAAGAGTTTCCTCATCTCCCCTGCTCCCCCGCTCCCCTGCTCCCCCGCTCCCCTGCTCCCCCGCTCCCCTGCTCCCCTGCTCCCCCGCTCCCCTGCTTCCCTCTCTTCCCCTAGCCCCTAGCCCCTAGCCCCTAGTCCCTTCTTTTAAGCAGAAGCCAAAATTTCTTCTAATGCTTCCCTTAAAGCAGGATATTGATATTCAAAACCAGAAGATAAAGTGTGTTTCGGTAAAACTTGCTGACCTTCCAAAACCACTTTTGCACCGTCTCCCAGCAAAACCTCCAAGGCAAAACCTGGCACGGGTAGCCAAGAAGGGCGATTTAAAACATCTCCTAGAGTGTGACAAAATTGGGTCATGCGAACCGCGTTAGGTGCTGTGGCGTTGAAAACTCCCTCAACTTGGGGATGCGTAAGCGAGAACAAAATTAGATTAACCACATCCTCCCGGTGAATCCAAGAAAACCACTGCTTCCCAGTACCGATGGGGCCGCCAGCAAAGAGTTTAAAAGGAGCTAGCATTTTCGCGATCGCACCTCCCATCCCCAAAACAATTCCCAGCCGTAAAATCACCAGCCTTGTCCCCGCACTCTTCACAGGGGCCGCCGCCGCCTCCCAAGCCTGACAAACTTCAGCCAGAAAATCGTCCCCAGGGGGGCTATTTTCCTCAAAAGCCGCCGTTTCACTCGTACCGTAATAACCGATCGCAGACCCACTCACCAACACAGAAGGCTTAGGATTAGCATTAGCGATCGCCTCCACCAATTTTTCAGTAGTCAGCTTGCGGCTGTCCATAATTTCTTGTTTGCGTGCAGCCGTCCAACGTTCCTCAGCGATGGGAGCCCCCGCCAGATTCACCACACCCTCACAACCCCCTAGAGCCTGCTGCCAAGAACCCGATGCTGTGGGAGTATAGGCGATAATTTCCAAATTGGGATAGGCTAAAGCTGGAAAAACTCGCCGAGCTCTTGCTACATCGCGACTCAAAACCAGCACTTGATGCCCTGACTCATGCAGCCGTTCCACCAGCCGGCTGCCTACAAATCCCGTTGCTCCTGCGATCGCTACTTTCATTAATCGAACTTACTCCAAAGGTTGTGGTCGATTGAACTTTACTCCAAACCTGTTCTAGATTATACAGATTAGCTTCATTCGGGGTAATAGGGACATCCACACAACCCTTGAGCAATTCGATCGAAAAGGAAAATTAAAAATTCTCTTGATTGCGCCTTCGGCTTTCCGCAAACAGGAAAAGAGAAACGGGAGGTTAGGAAAGGATGAAGGATAAAATTTTCTTACTCATGCTTTTCCTCTTCCTCAACCCCCTCTGCTTTCCCTTCGTTAAACTTAAATAGCTATGTTAGGAGCATAAATAATGCCTGTAAAGAAATCACGACTTCTAATAATTGCTGCCATAGTTGCAGCAGGTAGTGCAGCAACCTATTTTTACTTCAAAGGCTTCGCCAGCAAAGTATTTAGCCCCCAAGAACTTGCCCAAGTCGTACCGCCAGAAGCAATAATGGCCACTTTTATCTCTCCCAATCCCGGAGCTCTGATTCAGTTGCAGCGATTTGGCACTCCTGAAACTCAAAAGCTAATCGATCGGAGTTTAAGCGACTTCCAAAAGCAGAGCTTAGCTGGCAGCGATATCGATTTTGACAAAGACATCAAACCTTGGGTAGGCGGGGTCGCTATTGCCCTACTTCCACCCTCACAAACTGCTAAAACAGAACCCCCAAAACTATTGGTTGCTGTCACTATTAAAAATAAAATCAGCGCTTGGAATTTTGCCAACAAATTGAAAGCACAACAAGGGGCAAAAGCCCAGGAAAGCGAATATAAGGGAGTTAAAATTTCTGATGTAACAGAAACAAGCGGGAAGCGTTACAGCGTAGCTTTACTTGGCAATCAATTAGCGATCGCTCCTTACAGAAAGACGGTGGAAGCAGCCGTTGATACATTCCAAGGGAAAGCCAATATTGCCAACAAACAGGATACCTCTGCTATTTTTTCCAAAAGTGCAGGAGTGGCAAATCCAATTGCTACTATTTTCATTGCTGACTATCCAGCTTTGATGCAGCAATTACGGGAAAACTTGCCAGAAAATTCTAAAGTGCCCTCAACTGCTTTATCGCAATTCAAACAAATTAAATCGGTAGTTATGGGCCTTGGAGTAGACGATCGGGGTGTGAGGTTGAAAGTAGTTTCGCAGTTAGACCCGTTATTAGCAGCCAAAGAGCCACTACCACAGACAGCGCGTAAATTAGCGGCAAGATTTCCAGCAGAAACAGTAGCCTTGATTGGGGGAAAAGGACTCAGTAAAATTTGGTCGCAGGTAACAAGTGAGGCAAAAGAAAATCCTGAAGTTGCCAAGGGAATTATACAATTAAGGCAGGGTTTTCAAAGGTTAGATTTGAATGCAGATCGAGAGGTTTTTGGTTGGATGGATGGGGAATTTGCAGTGGGCGCGATCGCGTCTAAGGAAGGGATTTTATCGCAGTTGGGTATGGGAGGAGTAATGATTTTTGAAACCAGCAATCGCGCTCAAGCTGAAGCGACGCTGAAGAAACTCGACGCGATCGCTCGCAGTAACCCATCAGTAAGTGTAGCCCCCAGAAAAATTAAGGATACAGAGGTAACGGAATGGAAAATTCCGCAGCAGGGGACGGTATTTGGTCACGGTTGGCTGAACCAGAATTCAGTTTTTATAGCTTTTGGCGGGCCTCTGATTGATGTAATTATTGCACAACCGCAGTCACCTACTAGCAGTCCTAGTTCCTTTGCGATCGCAAAGTCTTTAGCCCAACCAAGCCAGGGTTATCTTTACTGGGATATGGAAAAAACTATGGCTTGGGCAAACCGTTATGTTTTGTCTGTACAGCCGACTTTATTACCACCAGAAACCGCGACATTATTGAATTCAATTCATGGAATTGGTATCAGCACAACTTACCCCGATCCCTCAACTGCTCAAGTAGAGATGCTGTTGGGGTTGAAGACCAAAAGCTAGGTAATTATTAACGATGATTCTATCAAGAAATAGCGGATTATCCTGTCCAAGCAACAGTTAGATTAAATGCCAAGATATAGTAGGATTATCTACAGATATAATTACTAAAAACATTACCCAATTGCTAAATGGTAATAAAAGTAGTATGATCAACGACTGAGTGCAGTCAGCTATGGCACTGCATTCATGCCGTACTAGAGAAAAAATACAAAAAATGACTGTTGCTACTAATACAAATCTGGGACTTGCTTCGCGCTTAGTAAATGGTGTACTTTCCATCAAACCTTTAGCTAACTTGGCAAAACACCAGGCCCGCGAAATGATGATTAAACGAGCAGAAAAAATAGGGGTACATTGGCGAGAGGAAGCGCAAGCACTTTTAGCCCGTAACTGGGATGCAGAAATGCAAAGCGTACAAAATCCAAACTTAAGTTACCCTAAGTATTATCTAACATCATTCCATGCTTACGAACAGGGTAATATGAGCTGGGAAGCAGCAACAGAAGTTGGAGTTGCAGCGCGTGCAGTTCATGCGGGAATTTGGCCAGAAGCAGGCGCAGAAGGCGACGCTAAACTTCGCCAAAGTTATCACGACATTCTTAAAGAGCAAATTGTTAGCGAACCCCTTGACATTTTAGACTTGGGCTGTAGTGTCGGCATGAGTAGTTTTGCCATGCAAAATACTTATCCGCAGGCGAAGATTACAGGAGTAGATTTATCGCCTTATTTCCTGGCAGTTGCCCAGTATCAATCACAACAACAAAACCGCAGAATTAATTGGGTTCACGCAGCAGGAGAATCAACAGGTTTACCCTCAGCATCTTTTGATTTAGTTTCCATCTTTTTAGTGTGTCACGAATTGCCACAAGCTGCAACAATGCAAATATTTCGTGAAGCAAAGCGATTGTTACGCCCTAATGGATATTTGGCAATGATGGACATGAATCCTCAATCGGAAATTTATGCCAAAATGCCACCTTATATCTTGACTTTGCTCAAAAGCACTGAGCCTTATTTGGATCAATATTTCAGCTTAGATATAAGTGCAGCTTTAGTAGAAGCAGGTTTTGCCACACCGACAATTACTTGTAATTCCCCCCGTCATCGGACTGTAATTGCCAAAGCAATAAACTAGGGGCTAGGGGCTAGGGGCTAGGGACTAGGGAAAGGGGAAGAGAGGGAGGATGGGGGAGATGGGGAGGATAGGGAAGATAGGGGAGATGGGGAGGATGGGGAAGATAGGGGAGATAGGTAATAAGCTGTTGTGCATTTAAAACCACTAACTAGGCTTGTAGGGTGCGTCAGCTAGAACACTTACGCTTAAACGGGAAAAACTTCGGACTGACGCACCCTACAATCTGTTTTAAATGTTCAACAGCTTAGCAATTAGCAATTAGCAATTAGCAATTAGCAATGTCTAATCGGAATTTCTATCCAAATTTCCGTACCTTTACCCGGTTCAGAAATACATTTCAATTCCCCTTTGTGCTGTTGTACAACAATTTGATAGCTAATAGATAAACCTAAGCCAGTTCCATCGCCAACTGGCTTAGTAGTAAAAAATGGGTCAAAAATTCGCGATTTCACATATTCGCTCATTCCGGCTCCATTATCAGCAATTATAATTAAAATGCGGTTCTCATCTAAAACCTCAGTATGAATTTTAATCGTTGGTTTCAGATGGTTTTTCTCAGATTCATTTTTAACTTCCTCCCCTGACAGCCCCCAATCAACACCTGATAACTCTAAAGCATCGATCGCATTGTTAATAATATTCAAGAATGCTTGATTTAAGAGACCAGCATAACATTCAACTTGAGGCATTTTACTGTAGTCTTTAATGACCTTAATATCGGGTCTACCCTCCCGCGCGGGCAAGCGATGCTGTAACATTAAAATGGTGTTGTCTAAACCGGCGTGAACGTCAACAGGTTGCCATCCTGAACGGTCTGTGCGAGAAAAATCTTGCAGAGAAAGAACTATCTGTCGGATACGTTCGCTTCCTGTCTGCATGGAGAATAAAATCTTAAACAAGTCGTCGAGGACGAAATCTAATTCCATTTCTTGCTGCTTTTGCAAGATTTCGGGACTGGGATTTTTTAATTCTTTTTGATATAAACGCAGCAACTCAATTAAGTCAGCTCCGTAACTTTGAACGTGGCTCAAGTTGCTGTAAATAAAAGTGATTGGGTTGTTAATTTCGTGGGCGATACCAGCTACTAATTGCCCCAGACTAGACATTTTTTCACTTTGTACTAACTGAGTCTGAGTTTGCTGCAAATCTTGTAGGGTTCGCTCTAACTGCTGTGTCAGTCCGCGCAACCGCAGGCCCGCACGCACTCGCGCTAACAACTCTTCTGTTTCAATTGGTTTGGATAAGAAGTCATCAGCGCCGTTGTCAAGTCCTTTTACCCTGTCGTCAAGTTCTTCTCGCGCTGTCAGTAGGATGAAGAAGACGGTAGCTAGTTCTGGGTTAGCTTTCAGTTGGCGACATACTTCTAACCCATCAATGTAGGGCATCATCCAATCGCAAATTATCAAGTCAGGGGGTCTGTGGTGGGCTTGAGAGAGACCATCTTGACCGTCGAAAGCGATCGCGACCTCGTGTCCTTCACTCTCCAGTAGGTCTTGCAGGACGATCTGAACCGTTACATCGTCATCGATCACTAGAATTTTTGCCATATGTGCACCAGTTCCCTATATCTCCAGCATACATCCGTCACAATTGAGCTAGATGCGACCCTTTTCTTTAATACATCATTTGGGGTTGTGGTGCTTGATGCTAAGTAGAAGGAAGAGGGAAGAGAGAATAGGGAATAATGCTTACACAGCAACCTTTTTAGTCATCTGTCTTTTACTTTGAATTAGGTGGAGCTATTTATTATCTGCAATTAGGGCGATCGCAAAGGAGGTAGGAAATATTGTGTAAAGATTATGATTGACTCTAATTCATAGTTATTAATATTTTGGTGAGTCAAAATCAGAACTTTATCTCTCAAAATACTGCCGAAATTCCCTCAATGCTTGAAGCTGATTAGGGAGAGCGACAGATCGAGGGAGCAGTTGTATCTCTAAATTAGGCAGGCTGTTCCACCGCCTTAAACTCTCACCACGCCATGCAATTGACCGAGATTGGTTCATCCAACCCTTCTAAAACAGGTATTATTACCATCATAGGTATCAAAAATTGCTGACATTGCTTGCTTGGGAAGACTTCCCCAAGTGCCGCACGACAATTGAAAAAAACCTTAAAATTGCTTAAGAGACATTCAGATTTAGCTTACCAGCTTTGATTCAAGCCGAAACCCTAGAACTATTGGAATGGCCCCGCCTTTGTCACCATTTGGCTACCTTTACGGCAACCAAACTCGGTGCTGTGGCGGCGCTCCACTTGCCAATCCCGGAAACTCCAACTGAGACGGCGCAGCTATTAGCCCAGACTCAGGAAGCTTACCTTTTGGAGAGTCGCCTTGCCGGGGGTCTGAGTTTTGATGGCATTCAAGACATCGGCGATTCCCTAGAACGAGCTCAAGTTCAAGGTATCCTCAGCGGGGAGGAACTGTTGGCGATCGCTACTACTCTGGCCGGTGCTAGGCAATTGCGCCGAGTAATTGACAATCAGCCCGACGTTCCCGTACTCACGGAATTGGTGGCCCAGTTGCGGACTTATCCCGAATTGGAGCAAGAAATCCACCGCTGCATTGATGAGCGCGGCAATGTGACAGACAGAGCCACACCCAAACTCGGCGGCATTCGCGACTCAATGCGGCAGTTACGCGATCGCATCTATCAGGTATTGCAGGGCATCTTACAGCGTCAAGCCAACGCCTTGCAGGAACAACTCATTACTCAAAGGAGCGATCGCTTCGTCCTCCCTGTCAAAGCTCCCCAGAAAGATGCCATTCCCGGCATCGTTCACGACACCTCAATGAGTGGCGCGACATTGTACATCGAACCCCATAGAGTTGTCAACCTCAACAATCAAATGCGGCAACAATTACGGCAAGAACAAGTGGAAGAAGAAGCCGTGCGCCGGATCTTGAGCGAGCAAGTAGCAGAGGTAAAGCCCGACTTAGAGAGATTGCTAGCGATCGCCACCACCCTAGACTTAGCTTACGCCAAAGCACGTTACAGCCTGTGGCTAGAAGCCAACCCCCCTCGATTTATCGACTTTCACCCAGGTATGGGGGAGACGGGGAGTAGGGACAGTAGGGGCGGTGCCCCCGTGCCCGCCCCAGAGTTCTTGAGCAAGGGGGAATTTCCTACTCTTAAAACTCAAAACCATCTTGGGGTAGACTCCCCGCAGGGTTTAGCCTTGAGAGGCACAAAGCAATCTCTCAAAACCCATAATTCCCCGATAACTTTGCGCCAGTTGCGTCATCCCTTATTGGTATGGCAACAACAGCACGAACAAGGTTTGCCAGTAGTACCGATTGACCTGATAATTCAGCCGCAAATCCGAGTAGTCGCCATCACCGGCCCCAATACTGGAGGCAAAACAGTCACCCTCAAAACCTTGGGCTTAGCAGCTTTGATGGCAAAAGCAGGATTGTTCGTACCAGCACGGGAACCCGTAGAACTGCCTTGGTTTGATTACATTTTGGCAGATATCGGCGATGAACAGTCTCTAGAACAAAGCTTATCCACCTTCTCCGGTCACATCCGCCGCATAAGTCGGATCTTAAAGGCGATAGGTGAAGATGGGGAAGGTAGGCGAGATGAGGGAGATGGGGGAGATGGGGGAGATAGGGGAGATGGGGAAGATAGGGAAGGTGGGGAAGTTAGGGGAGAGGGAGAACTTAAATCGCACCCAGTCTCCCCTGCTCCCCCTCTCCCCCGCTCCCCTGCTCCCCCGCTCCCCTGCTCCCCATCTCTAGTATTACTGGATGAAGTAGGGGCCGGAACTGACCCTTCAGAAGGGAGTGCTTTAGCGATCGCCCTCCTGCAATACCTGGCAGATCATGCACTGCTAACAGTCGCCACAACCCACTTCGGCGAACTCAAAGCCTTCAAATATCAAGACGATCGCTTTGAAAATGCCTCAGTGGAATTTGACGACAGTTCCCTGCAACCGACATATCGCCTGCTGTGGGGAATTCCGGGACGTTCCAACGCACTAACGATCGCCAAACGCCTTGGTCTGTTACCAGAAATTGCAAATCTGGCTGCAACTTATGTTGGTGGTGCATCCGAGGATGTTAACCAGGTAATAGCTGGACTGGAGGCCCAACGACGGAGACAGGAAACCAAAGCGCGAGAAGCAACTCAACTGTTACAGCAAACAGAAATGCTGCATAGGGAAGTTTCCCAAAAAGCAGCAACATTGCAGGAACGGGAACGAGAGTTAAAGCTAGGTCAGGAAGCCGCAGTACAGCAAGCGATCGCCGCCGCTAAAGCAGAAGTCGCTCAAGTTATCCGCCGTTTACAACAAGGCCCCGCCTCCGCTCAAGACGCTCAAGAAGCGACCCTAGCTTTAAACCAAATTGGCGAAAAACATCTACCATCCCGTAAAGAACCTGCCAAACCGAAACCAGGATTTCGCCCTCAAGTAGGCGATCGCATCCGCATCCCCCGCGTTGGTCAAACCGCCGAAGTCCTCAGCGGCCCCGACAACAACGAAGAACTAACCGTCCGATTTGGGATGATGAAAATGACAGTGAAACTGGCAGAAATCGAATCCCTAGATGGTCAGAAACCAGAAATAGCTAAACGAGCAGAGGAGCAAGAGAAAACTCAAAACTCAAGACTCAAGGCGGGTAGTCAATCAGCACCCCCACAAAACTCAAACGTCAAACCTCAAACCTCCCCAGTCACCGTTCGTACTTCCCAGAATACAATCGACCTGCGAGGAATGAGAGTATCAGAGGCGGAAAGAGAAGTAGACCAAGCTTTCTCAGCGGCGATGGAGTCAGGAGTGCTTTGGATTATTCACGGTAAAGGTACGGGACAGTTGAGGAAAGGCATCCATGAATTTTTAGAATCCCATCCTCTAGTTTCCCACTACGAAATTGCCGGCACAGCAGAGGGAGGTTCTGGAGTCACTATTGCCTATCTCCGTTGAGAAGTTTTGAAATTGGTTGGTTTAGTAGCAAGGCTAAACCCAATGGGTAAGCCAAGCCAATTAAAATTAAAAATTAAAAATTAAATATACAATTTAATTGTACATTTTTAACTTTTAATTGATAAGTTGCTCCCCAGCTCCTCTGCTCCCCCGCTCCCCCGCTCCCCTGCCCCCCCGCTCCCCCGCTCCCCACGCTCCTCTCGCTCCCCGCCCCCCACGCTCCCCCGCTCCCCCGCCCCCACGCTCCCCCGCTCCCCAGCTCCTCTGTCTCATTTTTCGTAACGGCTTTGCCAAACTCTGTCTTATTCAATAAGCTGAAGCTATGCCCTCTATCGTGAAGTTCCCAAATCCTACAAACGTCGCAGGCAAAGTTTCTCCCAAGTGGGAGGAACTGACCCAGAAAGCACCGGAACCGACGCAGCTAGACAACATTAAAGCCCAACTGGATTTAGTGCTGCTAGCGCTCGAAGCTTTGGCTGGGATTGGCTCTGATGCCATGCTCCGAGTAGCGGCGGAACTAAATCTAGAGTCGTTAGTGGCAGATAGGGTAAGCCTGTGGCGGCTCAGACAGTCAAATCCCTTGCGGAAAAGTCAGGGAGGGCGCAAAAAACTAGATGTGGAAGAAGCGCGATCGCTAGTTTTAATCGTCTGTCATCTGGCTAAGCAACACCAGGCCTTGATCCGTCGGGCCGTCGCCTTGCTCGAACAACTCACTGAGCAAAACCGCGAACCCCATACAGTTGCCCTGCTAGGAGATTATCTGGATACCTTCAGCAATACTTACTCCGATCGCATGGAAGATGCAGAAGACTTAACCTCAGACAACCTGACTCAGTTAGCCTTCAAACTCCTAATTGATTTGCTCTTCTACAGCAGCCCAGACGGTCATCGTCGCCTCTGGTTAGCCCTTTTAGACCGTTCCAAAAATTAAAAATGCCATCAGTTTGTTCCTGAAATTTTTAATTTTTAATTTTTAATTTTTAATTACCCCTATGGTTCTGCGACGGTACACGCCCCCCACTTGCACCCTAGAAATCACGGCTAAAGTTTCGCCCCTCTCTCGTTGGGCGGGTAAACCAGTGTTAAAATCTCTTCGTTTCGAGCTGCGGCTCGACGATCCGCGCTTACCAGAAGAAAGGCACGTTACGCTTAAAGGCGATCGCGCCCAACTTGAAGCCCTACACGAAGTGGTAAGCACTTATGTGCAAGACTTTCTCAGCCAACCCCCGACTGGCGCTCTCAGATTAAAGTCGGGAAGTACAGACACAATTGCGGAAATAGGCTCGGAACTCTCAACAGCGCCTACTGTAATTTTGAACGAAGACCGCAACCCTTTTGAAAAGGAAGCGAGTACGGTGGATGCAAAAACACCCTACTCCCCGAATACTTCTCCTCTCCTTACTGCTCACCCACGCCTGCAAGCGCGGGGCTTACTGGCTCACGAGCTATTTTTAGGGCAGCTAGCGGATGATACATCGAGAATCGCGATCGAACTGAGCGCTTTGCAGCTATTTGACATCGCCACAGCTCTTGATGAATATGCCACAGAATTGCTAGCTTTGCCTAACTTCAAGCGTTCAGGCGAAAGTAAAGCTTCTACACCCTGGCTCCGCAGTGCAGCAGTGGTACTTTTAACTGTAGGATTGACAACCGGTGCGATTAAACTGCTCGATCGCTCTGACCGCAACGAGCAAACTGCGATGAAGGTACCTAGTTCAACGCCTAGCGCGATCGCCAGCCCGATCTCTCCAAGTCCCATTCAGACTGTACCTCCCCCCCCTGCTTTCGCCAAGTCGCCATTACCACCATTGCCACCGCCGGGGACTATACTACCTAGCCCCGCATCGCCACAAGCCGCGACTCCCACTCCCCCTACTCCCGCACAACCTAACCCAGTGCAGCCACCGCCACCGCTATTTCCCCAACCGCCTGTCCCTGAACCTTCGAGTCCCCCAGAACGTATTGTTACTATTCCGGGAGATTTAAGCGATCGCCAAGCACCCGTTACCCAAGAAGCCCCCATTGCTAGAGCTCCCAAACAAGCTCCTATTGCTCAAAATCCCATACCTGTTCCAGAGTCAAATGGGCCACCGTCAGCTTCCGAGTTGCCGACTTTGCCAAACCCATCTACTCTTAGCAGAATCCCCTCCGCAGTTCCAGGGGACACCGAACTGCCTCCCCTAGCAGATGCTCCATCGCCAGTAAATCCACAGGAAAATACCCAGGCTGCTGCACCTAACAGCAACCGCACTCTTTTTGATACAATTCCCCAAGTTACAGAGGCTAGAACTTATTTCGAGCAGAATTGGACTCCCCCTGAAGGTTTGAAGGAAACTTTAGAATACAGTTTGCAACTAGATCCCAATGGGTCGATTCAACGCATTATTCCTCGCGGGCAAGCGGCTGGGGATTACATAGACCGCACAAATATGCCCTTAGTGGGGGAGCCTTTTGTCTCTGCTATCCAAGACGGAAAAACTCCTAGAATTCGCTTGGTCTTAAGACCAAATGGTAAAGTACAAGCGTTTTTGGAATCTTTGAATTGATAGTTGTTAGTTGTTAGTTGTTGGTTGTTAGTTGATAGTTGCGAGCATAAGGAACAAATAATATTAAGCCTGGTTAGTTAGGCATAATTCCGATCGGGGGCGGGTTCGCCAATATCTCGATTCTTAAGTGAGAAATCCCTTAAATCCTCCCGCCTCAATACTTAAAAACAACAGCCAAGAATTAACAATTAACGACTAACCACGAACAACTAACAACTAACAACTAACAATGACCAGTAACAACCCTCAAATTAATGAAGAACGCATTGAAGCATATCTAAAAGTCATTCATGACCTGCTGAGTTGCGAGACGGGTCAAGAAGCAGAAACTCTGAATTCCTATCCTGACTTATTAGATATTGGCCTGGTGCAAACAATGGAAATGGCAGCAGTAAGGATAGCAGAGGATGGTAATGAGGAAGCCGCTTCCTTTTTGCAAGAAATTGCTGTTCAATTAGCAGAAGCTTTGGACTTGTCCTTACCAGAAGGAATACCTAGTGAGTATTTTAATTTTTTGGGTGAGATATTGCAGACAATCTCAGAAAATCCCGACCCGGAGATCGTATATCCGATTTTGGAAGCAAATCAAAATAAACTCGATCCAGTTTTAGCTGAAATGTTACAATCTTGGGCAATGGCTACTCTACCAGAAGTAGATGCAGAGGAGAGTTTAGCTTTGGCTGGCGTGATTGGCAATTTCAGCAATTTAATGCAGCAATTTCCCGGAGGGGATAGAGGTAACAATTTAGAGATTGCGATCGCAGGTTATGAAGCAATCTCTACAATTTTTAGCCGCGATAATTTCCCAGATGTTTGGGCCGGGACTCAAAATAATTTGGCCGCTGCTTATGGCGATCGCGTTTATTTCGATCGTCAGGAAAATTTGGAGCGTGCTCTTGCCTGTTACGAAAATGCCTTGGAAGTCTATAATTTAACAGAATTCCCGGAGGAATGGGCGAGAACTCAAAAGAATTTGGCTATTACTCAGGAAGCGCGTGCTAGTGTTACAGATAATAGTTAGTTGTTTAGTTGTTAGTTGTTAGTTGTTAGTTGTTAGTCACTAGCGATAGTAACAACAGCTTTGGTGGGTGCTGAATTAACGATTTTTATCCTAATCAAATGAAATGATAGTAGCGCCCACCCTGGAAGATGAGTATTCATTTCAGATAGATATCTACCACTACATTTTTTGGGAAAATGTTAAAAAAATTCAAAACTAGGGAGATTTTGACTATTGTTGCTGTAGCAGTAACGCTAATAACTTCTGAAGCTATTGCTGCTACTAACTTGCCATCTGTAAAGGCAGCAAAACCTACACGGACACTATTGGCATCCCAAATTTTAGCTCAGAATTCCAGCGCCAATGATTATTTTCAGAAAGGCGTGGCATTGGTTCAGAAACAAGACTTAGCAGGTGCAGAAGCAGCATTTCGCAAAGCAATTGAAATCAACCCTAACTTTGCAGAGGCTTATGCTAATTTGGGCAGTGTTTTAGCTAATCAAGATAAGTTAGAAGAAGCTATTTCTAATTTTGAGAAGGCTGTTAGTCTCAAGCCTAATGTAGCAGTTCTTCACTATCTTTTAGGGAGAGCACTTTACGAACAAAATCGACCCCAAGAAGCGGCGGAACCGCTAAAAAAAGCTAGGGATTTATTTAAGCAGCAAGGTCAAAATCAGGAAGCTGAAACAATTGAGCGAGTGTTGAAAGAAAATGGGTTAGAGTAATATTTATAGGTAGGGGCTAGGGGCTAGGGGCTAGGGGCTAGGGGAAGAAGGGAAGAAGGGAAAAGAATCAAGGCTTCAGCAATAAGCGAGTGCCTTAAATACCTTGGCGGT
This sequence comes from Kamptonema formosum PCC 6407, assembly GCF_000332155.1. GTDB lineage: Bacteria > Cyanobacteriota > Cyanobacteriia > Cyanobacteriales > Microcoleaceae > Kamptonema > Kamptonema formosum. The sequence continues at coordinate 1,096,138 of NZ_KB235903.1, forward strand.
TGCTATAATACCAAATACCAGTTAGTCATCCCCTTTATTAGTAATAATATAATCCGTCATTGCGAGCGAAGCGAAGCAATCGCCTAGTCTCTGCGATTGCTTCGCTTCGCTCGCAATGACAATAAAGGGTGTAGTAAACCCGGATTTGGTATTAGAGAGGACTTACGCAGGGAGTCCCAGAAACCGGGCTTGGGCCGTGAGCGTCAGCCGAACGGTTTTTGAGAGAATCTGTGGGTCACAAAGAAGTATTTTCGTCAAAAAACTGCTGGTTGAGCGAAAGTCGAAACCCGGTTTCTTTGGTTAGGTGCGTAAGTCCTGTCTAGTTATCTCTCTAGATAAAAGTAAAGTCAAAAGGAGAAAGGAATGGGACACCAGTAACACCATTTAATTTCGCTAAGATGCGAGAATCGTTACCGCTAGTATTATCGGCGTTACCATCGTAAATGATGTAAGTGCTGCCACCCGCATCATAAGCAAATAAGAAGGCAGTTCCTCCCAAAATATTAAGCGAAACAGTTGTCTGCACTGGTAATACAATTTGGTTTGCGCCTTTGAGATTGGGGAATGCAGGGGTAAAGTTAAACTGGTCGTTAATCGGTACACCCAGAGCGGCAAAATCCGTAATAATATCGTAGCCGCCAGCCGCGATCGCAGCATTAATTCCCGCAGGCGAAGCCGCCTCAAAAACTGCACCTCCATCAGTAGGGCTAGTATAGCGGAATGTATTATTACCGCCGCCGCCGCTCATGCTATCAACACCAGCGCCGCCTATGAGCACATCATTATCAAGTCCACCATTAATAGTGTCATTTGCCCCTGCCCCATCAATCGTATCGCTACCAGCTAAACCGTTGAAGTTATCCGGGAAAGAACCGCCCACAATAGTGTTAGCACCGCTATCTGCCAAAAATACCTGAACGTTAACTGTAGCTGCGGCCGTACCTGGACTCGTCCCAAAGCCATCGCTGATGGTGTAGGTAAAAGCAACAGTACCAGCAGCACCAGCAGGGGTGAACTGCACCCCTGTACCGCCAAGATTTACCGTCGAGCCAGCTTTAGTGGTGCTGAGACTGATGATCCTCAGTGGCTGGTTTTCAGCGTCACTATCGTTGGCTAGTACATTAATTAGAGTTGGGAGAGGATTGTTAGTAGTAGTCAGAATTAAACCGTCATCGATCGCAGTTGGCGGGGTATTAACTTGGGTACCAGTGTTAGCGTTAAACGGATTAATATTGATGGCGATCGAGGATGTTGCTGTACCACCTTCAGGATCGCTGACACTGTAACTAAACGATCCAGCTTTCCCAGTGACATTAGTTGCAGGTTCAAATCTGAGCGAGGTCAAGTCTTGAACGCTCAATTTTTCGTTCAATAAGGTGACAGAGGTATTTCGCAATATTTGACCGAAGGTAGGATTAGGCAGTTGTGTCACTGTGACTGTTAACGCTGCACCCTCTGGGTCACTCGGTGTTTGAATGCTAAGGGCTAAAGGTATGTCCTGACTGGTTACTAGGCTCTTAGAGCTTTCCACGATTGGCGGTTGGTTGGTTGTCGCCGTTGGGAAAGCAGGGGAAGTCGGCCCTAACCCAGGAGTTGGAGTTGGTGGCGGTATGGGAGAAGGGCCTGGACTCACGCTAGGAGTTGGTGACGGTACTAGGGTTGGTAGTGAACTTGGAGTAGTACCCGTTGCAGGAGAAGGGCTAGTACCCGTTGTTGTAGGAGTAGGTGTGGGTGTTGCTGTTGGTGTGGGAGTTGGCGTAGGCGTAGGTGTGGGAGTTGGCGTAGGTGTGGGAGTTGGCGTAGGTGTGGGAGTTGGCGTAGGCGTAGGTGTGGGAGTTGGCGTAGGTGTGGGAGTAGGCGTAGGAGTTGGCGTTGCCGTTACGGGCGAGGGAGTTGTGCCCGTTGTCGAAGGAGTTGTACCCGTTGTTGAGGGAGTTGTGCCCGTTGTCGAGGGAGTTGTACCTAGAATGGGAAATGGGTTTTCATCAACAAACGGAACGGGATTTGTTGTAAACCTTGATTCGTTGACAGTTGTAGGTTTAACGTCGAGCAGTATTGCTAAAAATTCGCCCGTGCGCTTGTCTCTAATAATGGTGTTGCTGGAATTTGAGCCTGTTCCTTGGGATATCTCCAAGTCTGCGAATCTCAAATCACCTGTAAGGGCGATCGCATCATCGTCAGTAAAATCTCTAATTAGGTCAGCATCAGTTAAATTAACGCCGCCAGTAGTCGCACTGCCACTACTGAGGGAAGCTGGTTGAGTGCTAAATCTACCGATAACAAAGGTATCTCTGCCTTCACCGCCAGTGAATGTATCTGAACCGCGATCGCCAGAGAGAACGTCATCACCACTATCACCAGCAAGTTCGTCGTTACCTTCACCACCATAAATAATATCGTCTCCTTCGCCGCCGCTAGCAGTATCGTTGCCAGCACCGCCGTTGATCCTGTCTCCTCCTTCCTGGCCTAACAGAAGGTCGCTACCACCACCACCGAGTACAGTATCGTTACCGGTATCGCCAAAAAGAGTATCATTGCCGCGATCGCCAGAAACTAAGTCATCCTCGCCACCACCACGCAAGCAGTCATTACCTTTACCACCAAAAAGCGTGTCATTACCTTCGCTACCAAAGACAATATCGTTACCCTGGTCGCCATAAGTAGTATCGCTACCCTGATCTCCAGAAACCAGATCGTCATCTTTACCGCCTCTTACACTGTCATCGCCTGCCCCGCCTTCAACAGTATCTCTGCCAGCATTACCATTCAAATAGTCGTTATTTTCTTCGCCTCGGAGCAAATCTGGGCCGTCCCCCCCAAAAACGGTATCATCACCGGGACGCGCTGAAATAGTGTCATTCCGAGGGCCACCAATTAAATAGTCGTCCAGGTTGGTTCCCTGAACCACACCCTGAACAAATATTGGTTCTGGAGGAGGAGTAGGAGTCGGTGTCAACGTCTCCACAGGTGCAGGTGTTTGTGTTATGGCAGGCCGCGTACCCTGACTCACAGAAGGGGTAGTTCCCTGACTTACAGAAGGACTTGTACCCTGACTGACGGAAGGGCTTGTACCCTGACTGACGGAAGGGCTAGTCCCCTGACTTACAGAAGGACTTGTACCTTGACTGACGGAAGGACTTGTCCCCTGACTCACAGAAGGACTCGTACCCTGATCTGGCGTTGGGGTGGGAGTAGGTGCAGGCGTTGGGGTTGGTGTAGGGAGAATATCAGTAATCTCGCCATTTTCATCTCGAAGCAAAAACGGTGGCCCGTCCTCAATAAAGCCTACTGGCACTGCACCTGGCATTGTTCCGCCTCCTTAAATAAACGCTAAATTTTGTTAGTTGTTAACTGTTAGTTGTTAACTGTTAGTTGTTAACTGTTAACTGTTAGTTTTTAACTGTTTTAGTTATAGCAATCGCCTTCGTCAATTAAGACATAGAAGTAAGGTGGGCGCTGCTATAACGATATTTCTTGCTAATTGAATGAGATAATAGCGCCCACCCTCCGAATATTAACGTTGCAAAACTCATCTTTCAAGTTTCTTTAACTGTTAACTGTTAACCGTTAACAGTTAACAGTTAACAGTTAAATAAACTTGAACTCCGATGCAGTAATTACAGTGCTTAAAGCACCAGGTAACGTAGGAATAGAATTGAGTACAGCCAAGTCAAAAGCGGGGAGACTATCATCACTAACATTCGGGTCATAACCCAAAAGATACTTATTAAAAGTATTGTTCAGATAGACAAAGAAAGCTCCTGATTGACCCGAACCTTTTTGATTTTTCAAAGCGGCATTTACAGCTTGAGCATTGTCAAATTTTGCCTCAAACAATATCACCTCTTGACCACCAATATCATCGCCCGCCGAGCCGATATTCCTAATAATAATACTAGAGAAGTCGTTAGACGTGCCAGAGTTGGTAAAGCCGCCAAAATTGGACGAGCGGAACAAGAAAGCATCGCTACCGCTGACATTGAAATCGCTAATGATATCTACACCTTCTGCGGGAGTTTCAAAGTAGAAGAAATCATTACCGGCCTCACCCGTCAGGAGATCGGAACCAAATCCGCCACCCAGGATGTCATCGCCCGCAGCGCCAAAGAGGGTGTCATTATCGCCACCGCCTAAGACCAAATCATTACCAAATCCACCATTGAGGCTGTCGCCGCCATCTCCACCATCAAGAGTATCGTTGCCAGCTTCACCCAATAGAGAATCGCTACCGCCCTCGCCTAAGAGGTAATCGTTACCGACACCTCCCAATTGCGTGTCGTTACCGTCATCGCCGAGTACAGTGTCGTCACCATCGGCTCCTAATACTGAATCATTGCCTGTGCCACCATCAATTAAGTCTCTGCCCACGCCGCCATCAACAATGTCGTCGCCGGCACCGCTGTCAATGGTGTCATCGCCAACTCCTCCTGTCACAATGTCACTGCCAGCCTCTCCGTATAGGGAGTCATCGCCGGCATCTCCTGATAGGACATCATTGCCGGTTCCGGCATAAACAGTATCGTTGCCTTCCCCAGCACTGAGTGAGTCGTCGGCATCTCCACCGAATAGCAGGTCATTGTTAAACCCGCCATCAATAGTGTCATTGCCATCTTCACCATCAACGGTATCGTTACCGTCTCCACCACTTAAAACATCGTTGCCGGTACCACCTAAAAGGGAGTCATTGGCTGCTTGCCCTAAAATGGAATCGTTACCTGCTCTACCATCAATGATGTCATTGCCATCACCTCCCAAGAAGGTATCATTGCCAGTCCCACCGACAATATAATCGCTGAGCGCCGTGCCTGAGAAGTTGTCGTTGATAATGCCAGTGCGATCGGAAATACTATCTACGACAGTAATACTGAAAGAAGACTGCGGAGTGTTAGAAAATCCGTCACTAACTGTGAATGCAAAGCTATCACTGCCAGTAGGAGCTAATAAGGTGTATTTGACTATGTTGTTCAGGATGTCTTGCTGGCTAAACTTGTCACCGATATTGACAAAGCTGGTTCCCCTTTGCAGAAATCCTTTTGCAGGATCGGGTGCTTTCGTCAAGGTGTAAATTAGCTGCTCTGCCGGAGTATCGGCATCTGTAGCAGACAGTTCCTCAACAGAAATAATCTCGACTGGAGAACTCTTGGAGACAATAATGCCTTCGTTAACAACTACTCGTGGCGGACTGTTGATATTAATAGTGACACTTGCCTGAGCCGTGCCGCCATTGCCGTCAGTAATCGAGTAGCTGAAGCTGTCACTACCAGTAAAACCAGCATTGGGAGTATATCGGAACGTTCCCCCAGCCACAGGCTCTAGTTGTCCGTTAACAGTTGCAGTAAAGGTGCTGACGTTAAGAATATTCCTGTCAGCATCAGTATCGTTAACTAGGACATTAAAGGAAACTGTTTGGTTGGCAACGGTGGTAACGCTGTCATTGACCGCTATTGGGGGCTGATTGATCGCAGGAGTCGGGGTTGGTGTCACCGATGGAGTCGGAGTTGGCGTTCCCGATGGAGTTGGTGTTGGTGTCCCCGATGGAGTTGGAGTTGGGGTTGGTGTCTCCGATGGAGTTGGGGTAGGAGTCGGGGTTGGTGTGCCCGATGGAGTTGGAGTTGGGGTTGGTGTTCCTGATGGGTCTGGGGTAGGAACGGGAGTAGGAGAGGGAGAAGGTGGTGGTGTTGCTAGCCCTGGCCTTGTGGGGGCGGCAATGAAGTTAGCCCGACCGAGCGTCCTGCTATCTACTCCTGGCAATACTGCTAAAAAGTCGCCCGTAGTACCGTTACGGATAATGGTACTTCCGGCTCTAGCATCGGTGCTTTGAAAGATTACGAGGTCTTCAAATCTGAGGCTGCCACTCAGTCCGATTAGATCGCCGCTGCGGTAGTCTGTAATCAAGTCAGCATCGGCTATATCGGGGCCGCCAGTGGTGGTGACGAGGGGAATGCTGGCGTTGCTAGGATTGGGGGCTGTGAAGGTACCAAGGACAAAGACATCTCTGCCATCACCGCCGGAGAGGGTATCTCTACCGAACTCGCCCCAGAGAACGTCGTTACCGCTTTCGCCAACAATGTTGTCGTCGCCGTCGCCGCCGAAAACGATGTCGTCTCCTTCGCCTCCAAAAATAGTATCTTTGCTGTCATTGCCGAAGAGCCAGTCGCCGCCTTCGTTGCCAAACAAGAGGTCGTCACCTCCACCGCCAGAGAGGGTATCGTTACCCTGGTCTCCCCAGACGATATCTTCGCCTAAATCTCCGAAGAGGCTGTCGTCAGCGGAACCACCGCGCAAGCTGTCGTTGCCTTTACCGCCATAACCGGTATCTCTGCCATCACCGCCGATAACAGTATCGTTTTCGTTGTTGCCAAAGAGAAGATCGCCTTCACTACCGCCAGACAATAAATCGTTATCTTTGCCGCCGTAGAGGGTATCAAGGGCTGTACCGCCATCGAGGGTGTCCTGACCTGTGTTGCCAAAGAGTAGATCGTCGTCATCATCTCCTCTAAGTTCGTCGTCGCTGCCATCACCGATGAGGGTGTCAGCACCTCCTAACCCTGAGATTACGTCTACTCTGGGGCTGCCAACTAAGGAGTCATTGGTTTCAGTCCCTCTGATAATTCCGCCCAGGTTGCCCGGTAAGGTGTCGTCACCAGTGGCGGGAGGTAGGGTGTCGTCGGCTCCCGGTGTAGTGTCATCGGCAACAGGAGTAGGTGTAGGTGTGGGTGTGGGGGTGGGGGTGGGAGTTGGTGTAGGTGTGGGGGTGGGAGTTGGTGTAGGTGTGGGGGTTGGGGTTGGGGTTGGGGTCGGAGATGGGGCTGGACTTCCTCCGAGAGTTTCATCCGGCCCTAACACAAAGGGAGGGCCATCTCCGACAAAACCTACTGGCACTGCACCGGGCATGATTACAACTCCTTTTTTAGACGATCCCTATGGACTTGACGAAGGGTTTGAAGATTAGTTTCTCAGGAAAAATAGACTTTAAATTTATCGACAATCCTGATTAGTTTTAACATATTCAAGCAAATTGACAAGAGATATATAGATTTTTTAATCTCGATCTATTTTGCCCTAAAAATGTTAACATCTTGACGTTTTTTTTACTCATCTATTTTGTTATAACTTCCATTTCAGAGAGTAAGGCTGACTTTTTCAGGGGAATATGGAAGCATAAACCAGAGGTAGTAGTGGCCCTGCTTGCTCTTGTCCGTTGGCGGCTAGTTCGCTGTGGCAAAGGTAGAGGTAGGAACAGCGGCTTAATAAATCTAGCAAAATTCGTCGTAGTCTTTGCTCGTTGGCAAATTGTACATCTTCGGCTTGATTGGGATGCCAGGGGTGTTTCTGAAGGAACAGGGGAGCTGCAAACAGGGTTGCTGCACCGCCACTCAGCCAGAGGGGGGAACCTGCATCAAGCCAAAAATGGTATTTGTGAGCGCGGCGGCTGGCGCGGTACTGAAAGATGGTGGCTAGGGCGATCGCACGGCTACTAAGTCCGGCTGTCCGCACGGGAAAGGGGTTGGCGGTGACTGTACCGCGTCGGAGAAGTTGAATAAACTGTGCGATCGCGGCTGGCTGGGAGTATGTAGCAGGTTCGTTTAATCGCCGCCGCCCGTCGATTTCCCAATAGTGTACAGCGGTTTCTACTAATTCCCGTAAGGCGGCTAGCTGGTTGTAGGGTAGATGGCGGCCTTTGAGGAGGAATTTCTGAATTGCTCGGTCAATGAGGACAACGGGGCTGGCTAGGAGGTGTTGTTGTTGCTGCGATCGCTGTTCTTCGATCCAGTCTACTATCTCTTCGTAAGCTGTGGTGGCTCTGTATCCCAGTCGATCCCACCGCGCAAAGGTATTAGCTCTCAGCAAACGAGGGTTTTCTGAGTCTGGACAAAAGCAGCGATCGGCGATCAAGCCGGCACGTACAGGATCGATGTCTGAAGATGGGGAGAGGGGCGAAGGAGCGGGGGGGCGGGGGGCGGGGGGCGGGGGGAGGGAAGGATGGAAATTGACCTCTCCCTTACTCCGTAATGCTCTCTATCTCCCTATCTTCCCATCTCCCCA